>WTJZ01000278.1 GCA_011524615.1 Akkermansiaceae bacterium
GTATTGATATGTTGGCTACCTTTGCTGAGGTTACAGGGCAACCCCTCACGCCTGAGCAGCAAGCGGACAGCGTAAATGTCCTTCCAGCCTTAGTGGAGGAGGACGATAACTTCGATCGTGGGGCAGTCTTACTCGCACCAGCTTTGACGTCTCACTTAGGGCTTCGTAAGGGGGAATGGATGTTCATTGATGCCCAAGCGGCAGGAGGCTTCAATGGTAAGAAGCCTGGTGGTCATGGATTCGCTGGACCTGCGGCGGCACATTTCATTGGTCGCAGCAATAGTGATTATGTGAATGGGGAGATTCTAAAGGATGCTCCAGAGGCGCAGTTATACAATCTCGTCGCTGATCCGACGCAGACGCAGAATGTCTATGCTGATCACCCAGAAGTTGTCGCAGAGCTCAGAGCGGAACTCCAGCAGATCATCAATGACAACAATGAACGTCGCCGCCGACACCAGCGCAAAAACGCGCCAGAGCCAACTCCAGCAGGGAAGAGTAATAAGAGCGTGCATTTAGACTTCGAATCTGGAGCCTTAGCTCCGTGGAAGGTGGTAGAAGGAGAGTTCGGCAACCCAGTTGGTAAGCGTAAGGTCTTTGGGAGTGAGAAGGAGGCTCTTAATAAGCAAGGGCAGTACTATCTCAGTACTCTAGAGACAACTCCTCAAGGGGGCTCATCTGATAAGCAGACTGGGACAATGGTTTCGCCTTACTTTATCCCTACTGGCGATACCCTGACATTTCGTGTCGGTGGAGGCAGTAGAGCTCAGGTGTATGTCGCCTTGTGCGCACAGGATGGTACAATCCTAAAGAAGGCGAATGGAAAGAATGAGAGCCTCTTCTATAATGTGAAATGGGACCTCACTCCTTACAAAGGTCAACAACTGTATCTCAAAGTTGTTGACCATGCAGTGTCAGGATGGGGCCACATTACGGCTGATTATTTCGAGTTCGATGGCACGGTGTTGAGTTCTTACCCATCACATTAGTTCTGTATCGCATGAACTGAATATGAGAGCTCGCACGAGGGCTCTCCTGCATGGCGGGCTGCTGACGCTAAGTAAGAGATCGGGGTCAGTTTTTCTCTTCGGTATTGATTTTTTCTGAGACGCACCGAATTGTGTCTCTTTCTTATTTTGCTGTTTTTTTAGTAATTCTAAACTACTTTGTTTTTATTTTTCAATCGTTTGAGGTGAGTGTATTTCCGATATGATTTTGTTGTGAATAAAAAAAGGTAAATATCTCACAAGGTTTTTTCAAAGGCAACATAATGATGAATAGTAAGCAAAAGCTTATCTCATTATACATACTACTATGAAACTAACCTTACCTCTACTAGTCGCTACATGTATCGCGCATTCTGCATCGATCACGTGGAGCCCTACAGCTACAGCGACATTCGACCACAATACTGATACGCTGTTTAGCGACTCTGCTAACTGGAATGGTGGCGTATTGCCAGGTAGCTCTGATTCAATCGTATTTGATATTTCCAATACGGTAGCAGATGGTACTATTACAAATACGAATAATATAGATAGTGCATCGTTTAATGTTGCATATTTGAACTTAGATCAAGACTATACTTTATCTGCTGGTCAGTCGCTCGTGATCTCTGGCACGTCATCGGTAGCTGACATGGCATACTTCGGTGTGAACTCAGGAGCTACCTTGGATGTTTATGGTACTATTAATTTAGATGCGAACGCGGGATCATATCCTCAGGAAGTACTTGGAGTACAAGATGGAGGTACAATGAGAATTCACTCAGGAGCTTCGATTGATGCGGATTACATTCTCATCTCTGGAACCGTTCAGTATGTCATTACGTCGCTGTCGGACACGTTTAACATCACCTCTTCTGATAATACGCACTTCGAATTCGCTAATGCAAACGGTCTAGGAATCTCTCTTGACCTGACAGGTTTCTCGGGAACAGCAGAAGAACTCCTTGGCGCTTCTTATACTCTCTTTGATGGCCATATTGGAGATAGCACCTATGATGATTCTTACACCAGAACTGTTGGCGTTTCTTCACTTGGCGAAGAGTTCGAAGACATCCGAGGCACGGTGACTCAGTCGGGAACAGGTGATGGTACCTTTATTCTTAGTTTCATCTCCATTCCTGAACCAAGCTCCACATTACTCCTTGGCCTAGGAGGATTAGCGTTAGTGACACGTCGCAAGCGATAGGATCTTTATAGAGGGGATATGATCTCCGGTAAGTAGAGATAGATCTGCTTACGTCTTAGTGACCGATGACTCGTTTTGGCGTCATCGGTTTTTTGCATCAGTACTTACGTCATTTTAGCGGAGTGAAATAAATTTCAAAAGTGTTGAGGAATGAAATGGATCGGCTACGCTATGAATGAAATCAATGGACGCTCTTTCATATTTTGCAATTATACTAGTCTTAGGGATTGTCGCACAGTGGGTCTCATGGCGACATCAGCTCCCGTCTATATTGCTTTTGCTCGCTTTCGGATTTGGCCTGTCATTGACGACAGGGGTTAAGATCGATGACTTTATTCAAGAGGATACCTTACTCTCTATTGTTGGGATTTTTGTAGCGATTATCCTCTTTGAGGGTGGTATGACCTTAAAGTTTTCTGAACTCAAGGAGGCGGGGACTCCAGTGTTTAGACTCTGTACTTATACGGTGATCATTGGCTTTGTGCTCACGTTCTACTTCATGAAGTCGTTCTTGGGATATGCCTGGCCGATTGCGGCCCTTCTAGGAGCGATTTTGACCGTGACTGGTCCAACCGTGGTCGCTCCTTTGTTAAGGGTGATTAAGCCCTCCAAGAAGATCTCCAGTATTGTTAAGTGGGAGGGCATTGTCGTGGACCCAATAGGTGCTATCTTAGCGCTCTTAGTGTTCGAGGTCGCGATTCATAGCTCTAGCGGGCAGGGGAGTGGTTTTGTCTTTGGAATGATTTTTAACCTTCTGTTGTCTGGAGTTCTCTTCCCTTATTTGTTGGCCAGAGGAGTACTCTGGATGATGAAGAAGCATTTGATTCCTGACTTCTTGCATAGTGTCTTTTTACTTGCCGTTGTGGCAGGCGCCTTTGCCGCGGCAAATGCCTTACAGGCGGAATCTGGGCTCTTAACGGTAACAGTATTAGGGATCGCACTAGCGAACCAAAAATCGGTCTCCGTCAGGCACATCATCGAGTTTAAGGAGAACCTCCAAGTCCTCATTATCTCTATGCTATTCATCATGCTATCAGGGCGCATCGAGTGGGGGGCGATGAAGGAGGTGTTCGGTTCCGGATTAGCTCTCATTGCGGTATTGATCGTTGTGATACGCCCATTAGCTGTTTATCTAGGGATGCTTAACTCTAAGAAGACGACTCTGCGAGAGAAGACCTTCCTTGCTTTTCTAGCTCCGCGAGGGATTGTTGCGGCAGCTGTGACGTCGGTATTTGCCCTAGAGTTCGAGCATGCCGCAGATGAGGGCAAGTTGCCTCATGCCATCGCGGAACAGGCTCATCAACTCGTGCCCTTAGTCTTCATGTGTATCATTGGTACGGTATTGGTCTATGGATTACTCGCACTACCATTAGCCAAGAAGCTCAAGGTGACGTCGAGTCGGACGGACGGGGTCCTTTTTGCGGGGGCAGAAAAGTGGATTATCGAGATCGCACGCTTTCTCAAGGATGATGGTTTCAACGTCTTATTACTCGATACTAAGTATGAAAAGATCCTCGAGGCAAATGAAGTGGGAGTGCCTGCTATTAGAGCGAATATTCTCTCTGAGTATGCCGAACATGAGATCGACTTTGGTGGGATCGGGCAACTCATCGCGGCGACGCCGAATGATGAGATTAACTCCCTCGCATGCTTGGAATATGTCCATAGCTTCGGTCGTAAAAATGTGTGGCAAGTGGCTCCTGAAGATCATGGAGTCCACCACTCAAAGGCCGTCTCAGTGCATAAGCGTGCGCGTATTTGCTTTGGTCATGGACTTACTATCCGTGAGATGGGGGCCTTCTTTGATAAACCTCACCGTTTGATCAAAAGAACGATTACGGAGGATTATAACATTATTCAGTTCTACCGAGAATATGGCAAGAATACGGTGGTGCTCTTCCTCATGGACGAAAAGGATGGTCTCAGGCCTGCTCCATCCAACTTTAATCAAGTCTTTGGGGAGACTACCCTATATGCAGTGGTAGAAGATCAGCCAGAAGACGCCGTGGCACAACAATCTGCACCAATGGGGTTATAATGCGAGAGGGGGGGGCTCCGCTTGAGAGCAGGGCTTGTACACCAACAAATTTAAATGGTGCTAGTCTGCAGTTTTGACTGAGAGGGATTAGTTGCAATGCCGTATAAACAAAACACCCTCCCTAGAAGCATTCTGGGGAGGGTATGATTCTTACGAGGTGATACTTACCAGCGTCGCTTAAGCAAATTGGCTTAGGAAGCGCGTATCGTTTTCGATCAGGTTACGGATGTCACGGATGCCGTACTTAATCATTGCGAGACGATCGATTCCCATCCCAAAGGCGAATCCAGTGAC
>WTJZ01000119.1 GCA_011524615.1 Akkermansiaceae bacterium
ATGACACCTGACATTGCAGCCATCGAGTCTGTTATTAGAGATGTGCCAGACTTCCCTCAGCCTGGTATTTTGTTTAAGGATATCACACCCTTATTGGGTAATGGCCCCCTTTTCCAAAGTTGTATCAGCTTGTTGGCGGAGCGAGTGGAAACGTTAGGGGCTCAGAAGGTAGTCGGTCTGGATGCTCGAGGTTTTATCTTTGGGGCAGCAGTGGCTGACCGTTTAGGAATCGGCTTCGTGCCAGTGAGGAAGCAGGGCAAGCTCCCTTATGAGACTAAGGCGGTTTCCTATGACTTAGAATACGGTTCGAATACAGTCGAGATGCACACGGATGCTGTTGTTCCTGGTGAGAAGGTTGTCATCGTAGATGACTTATTAGCAACAGGAGGTACGGCAAAGGCGGCGATCCAGTTACTCTCTGAGGCAGGTGCTGATTTAGTAGGCATTGAATTTGTGATCGAACTTGCCTTCCTCAATGGGCGTGAACAGCTAGGGGAGAGCACGATCGAGAGTCTAATCACATACTAGTAATAATGAAGGCATACCTAGGGGAACTGGTAGGTACGTTTATCTTAGTCTTTGTTGGGCTCTCCACCGTGGTGAATGCCGCGATTTTGGGTGAATTCTCTGGCACGTTTCAAGTGGCTGCGCTATGGGGGCTAGGTCTTGTGATTGCGATTACACTGACGGGACGGATCAGTGGTGCGCATCTTAATCCAGCGATGTCCCTAGCCTTTGCCCTCGTGACAGAGTTTAGTTGGCGTCAGGTCCCGGGATATGTGATTGCACAATGTGTGGGTGCCTTCTTAGCGTCAGCATTAGTTCATCTCCAATATGGTCATGTGATAGAGGCTTATGAGGTGATGAATCAGATCGAGAGAGGGACTGTAGAGAGTATTCGATCAGCGATGGTGTATGGTGAGTATTTCCCGAATCCAGCGGCGCATACGACTCTCATGGCTGGGACGGAATTGATATCGGCGTTCTTGGCGGAGTTTGTGGGAACCGCGCTCCTTGCGTTTGTGATCTTTGTCGTGATTAGGCATCCAGACCTCCCGTCATGGAGCATCCCTATGTTGATTGGAGCGACGCTAACGGTCCTGATCTCTCTGTTTGCTTCTACCTCTATGGCTGGGTTTAATCCCGCTAGAGATTTGATGCCTCGTCTCTTCTCTTGCTTAGTAGGATGGGGGAGCGTGCCATTCTCTGCGAATGGTGCAGGGTGGCTGTGGGTGTACATTATCGCTCCTTGTATAGGAGCGATTACCGGAGCATTTAGCGCAAGGGGCTTGGTAAGGTAACTCGAGGTCTTCCTTTTGCCTCTTGTTTGGCATCTAGTCTATCAACGATATTTCTTACATCGCTGGCCTCTGAGGTGCGACCTAGTGCCGAGAGAGTTTTCTCTAGACCTGCTAGGGTCGAGCGGTGGTTAGGCATACGGGCATAGGCTTGCGAGTAGCTTGTGAGTGCTTCTTGGTACTCCTCGATGGAGTACATGTAATCAGCCTTGACCATTTCCATAGGAGTAAACCACATCGGAGGAGAGATTCCTTTACTTAACTTTTGGTTGTCGATGGCACGGCTGATACGACTCGTTACAGAGACCTTATCACCGATGGGGGAGACGGTTTCGAGTCTTGTCTTTAGTTCATCCTCGAGGATGATCAAGAGATCGCACCCTCTGCGGAAGCTCGCGAGTTCCTTATTCTTGAGAGCTTGCTCTGATGATTGATAGAGCATGTCATTGGTCTTTAAAAAGATGTCTAAGGCGTTCAGTGCAGCCTGTTCATCGCCCGCTCTGATGGCTGATCTCACGTGTACATAATGACGTAAGCAATTGAGAAACTGTTGATCGAGTTCGATGGTGTCAGGAGCCTGAGGGTCTACTAAGTCAGCGATTTGACGAGCCTCTTGCTCCATGCCTTCGAAGTCACCCTTGGCACATGCTATTCTGATCGGAAAGCTTTTCAACTCCCATAGGTAGAGAGCCAGTGCTTGGCTCCGATCTGCTCTAGTAGGGCGGAGTGAGGAGAGGATCGACTGTGTGCGGTTATGAGCTGCATCATAGTTGCCTTGTTGGACGAGGCAGGTGATGAGTCCTAGTTTACACTCTAGATACTCCTCTAGGTTTCGTAGAGGGATGCTTTCCTTTCGGAGGAGGTGCTCATACTGTTGCTCGGCTAATGCATAATATTGCTCTGCGAGAAAGGCGTCGCCACAGCGTAGTTCACAATATCCTGCCAGGTGTCCATAGAAGGGGAAGTCGGGATACAAGCGGACGAGTCTCCTCGCGGTAGGGAGTACCTTGTTAAAGAAGTTTTCCTGCACCCTTGGGTCATCGATCTGTGACAGGATGTAGAAGGTGAGCACTGATGGCTCATTAGGGCTTGCGATACAGAGGGCCTCTAGATCCTCAATGGCCCTTTGCTGGTTGAACTTGGCATCCCCTAGAATCGAGTAGCCATCACGTGAGAAATAGGCATTGAGCAAGACGGGTAAGAAGTTGGCCTTATCAGATTCGCCACGTAACTCTTCTAGCTTCTCTGTCCATCCTGCTTTATTACCTTGGAGCAAGTCCATGAGTGCGAGTCCAAACTGCCGCTCAAAGTGAGACCCCCCGTCTAGGGAGAGAAGGTGTTGTAGATGCTTAATCGCGGCGGTGCGTTGTGGATGCATGTGTGAGTCGCTCGTGAGTAGAGAGAGCGTTATGCCGGCAGTCGCCAGGAGGGAGTTCTCATCATGTTCTAGGGCGACCAAGAAGAACCGGTAAGCTTGAAAGTTCCACATACTCAAGAGGTGGCCGACCCCCTGTTGGGTCGCGACGTAGCATTCTGGTACTTCTGTCGTGATGTCGAGCGGAAACAGGGAGACTGAGGTCGATGACTCTGGCGGGCTTAAGTCTACTAAATCTGAGTGACTGAGGCTCTCAATTAGAGCCGATCTCTGGGGCTCTTCTTGTGCCGCGAGAGTACCTATACACCCAAGGAGAATGTAAAGAGTAGTTCGAAAAGTCTTTATGAGAGTCATGCTAAATCAAGTGAACGATGATATGATGCGAAACCTATGACAACTAATCTGAAAGAGATCGACCTTTTTTTAAGGTTTCTTACGTAGAAAGAGACTAGGGGATGATTGGTTCCATCATCGTGCCTTCAGATAGGCGGCAGCAGGCTTTAAATGCGGGAGCGCATTCTCATTAAATCGTATTGATGGTGACAGATGAGTGGCCTCTTGCAGTAATACTTTTGAGTGCTTTCTGGTCTAGACTGCCTTCTTGAATCGTTACACTCTTAAGATGTCTTATCGGGGTGAGAGCGTCAACAGTTACAGAGCATCTAGAGAGGTCAAGGTGCCTGATGGATGCCCCCGCTAGATTCCGGATCTTGAATGGTGATTCGCTAGAGATGTTGAGGGTGCCAGTGTTTATATACGAGAGCAGGCATAAAAAGCGGTTATGCTTTTCCGGTTCATAGAAGGACGTCAAGGTGATATGAGTAGTGCGGTTCGTTGGGTCGGATTTACTAGTGATCGTATCTTCCCCCATAAGGCATTCCAGAGCGGCGAACAGAACCTTATTATTATCCTCTGGTGAGTATTGGAAGCAGAGGCTATAGCGAGCAATGCTCATCAGGGTGATCTCACTTTTCTTCGGCGCGTTCTTTAGTTCTTCAAAAAGCTGGACGAGAGTCTGAGCATCGGGTCTGACGTTGTAATTAAATTGATAGTCAGGATGCTCTTCCATAACTTCGACTGGGAGGCTCTGTCTTTCTGCCTTTAGTAAGCGCTGGGCTTTGGTTCCCCCTTTGAGAAACTTCACTTTGTTGTTATTACCGTTATATATTCTTAAGGCGGAAAGGAAGTCGAGTTGGATTGTTTTAATCGTGTAGCGAGTCCATTGAGAGAACTGTGTTTTGGGTTGAGTCTTGATGATTCTTTGAGCTCTGTTGAGTCGTTGACGGTATTCGAGAGCATAACCTGTATAGTATGGGTCTAGAAGTTTGTTAATGTCAGTTGCAATGGCGAGTTCCTTTTCGTATTCCTTGCCAAAGAAGTTTGCATCAAACTGTTTCTGCTCATCTTCTAAGGTCTGGAGTGCTACATTTAGGGTGTTTTTTTCGGACTCGATGAGGCGCTTGCTTGCAGATAAATCTGCATTCTGCATTTGATAGTAACAGGTCAGTACAATGGTTAATAAACTCAGTGTGAGAGTAATTGCACATTTAGTCCTATGTCGGTTGAGGAACGCGTAGGACTTTTGCCAAATAGTGGCTTGTTCCGCATGGGTGCGGTAGCCACGGAGGTAGCGAAGAAGGTCTTGTTTAAATTCGATGACAGATTGATAGCGATCACTGGGTTCACGGGTGAGCGCCATATGAATCATAGCCTGGAGTTCACGAGGGAGGTTCGATTGCTGCAGTGCACTCCGGTTCCATTCCGCCTTGGCGGTGAGTGCGACGATATCGTCAGTAGTCTCTGCGACGAAGGGTGGATAGCCGAGTGCGAAGTAATAAAGGAGGCAGCCCAGAGAAAAGACATCAGTACGCTCATCCAGGGCGCTGTTCTGAGCTTGTTCGGGAGCCATGTAGCCTGGAGACCCACTAATCTTGTCATGAACAAGGTAGCCCAGAGCTTCGAGTTCGACCATAGCGTCAGTGAGTTGGCGTTGGGGGAGAATCCGTCCTAACCCCCAGTCGCAAAGGAGAACCTCGCCGTGAGGGTCACACATAATGTTCTCCGGCTTCAGGTCTAGGTGGATGATCCCTGCTTCATGCGCATAGGATAGAGCATCACAGACTTTGAGGATGACTTCGAGCCCCTCATGCAGATTTGCACCTCTCTCTACCAGAGAGCGGAAGGTGCTTTTCCCTTTGAGCTCCATGGTAAAGTAAGGGATACCATCATTATCGAGCTTTAGGTCATAGACCTTGAGGATATTAGGGTGCTGGAGGCATGCTGTTAACCACGCTTCGTTAATGAAGTAGTCATAATGTCTAGGGTTAATACCACGGCGAGGCTTTGCCAAGGCAACGCGGCGACGCATCCGTTCATCATAGCATGAATAGACCTGTTTGAGCGCACCTTCGCCAATGAGTTCCATTTGAGTGTAGCGCTCCCGATGGCGCTGTTCTAACGATATGTAGGCGGCACTAACGTTGTGAAGGTAGGACTCACCCTCTTGCTCGGCGAGCTGGGTGATCTCATCTATATTGAGAAACTCAGTTTCGTGGTCTGTCATATTACATTACTCTTCTAGCTCTCGTCGCAGTTCACAGATTTCATTGGTGAGGTGCTGCTTAACGATTCGACGCAGATTATAGACCGAGGTTTCTGCAATACCTATGGTGAGGGCGATTTCCTCAGTGGAGCATCCTTGACGCGTGAGCTCCATGACGCGTAAGGAGGTCACGCTGGTTTTAGTTTGAATGCGCTCTAGGGCGAGAGAGTAAAGGTGTTTATTCCATTCCTTAAGGATGCGTTGCTCTAATTCAGAGGAGTCATTCGACTTTTTGGTTTCGACTTCTTTGAGATACCGTTCGAGTGTTTGTGCACGTGACTTCTGCTTTCGGTATTGCATCAGAACCTCATTTCGTACGACTTTACCGAGCCATGAGCGGAACTGACCTTTTGTTCGGTCGTATTGCTTCAGCTTGAGAGTGAGTCCTACCATAATTTGTTGAGTAAAGTCTTCAATATCATTCATGGGGACATCGAGCCCATGCAATAGGTGATAGATATACCTCCGATAGTTTTCATCGAGAGCCTTCCATGCCTCTTCATCATCTAAATCGAGAGCCCTATTTAATAGAGTGAAGTTTGTTTTTGTGGGGGTAGGTTTAATCATATTCCTCTAAATAAGGCATAATAATTTGATAGTACATTATACTATGCGAGGTAAGCAATTCATTTTCTTGTTTTGAGGAGAAAGAGGACACCTCAAAACCTTCAACCTCTAGTCGAATCTACAGGGGGGCATGGAGTGAGATAACCACAAATTTGAAAAAAATTGAGAAACTCGAGTAGATTACATTCCTGGCTCGCATTTGATAGGGAAATTATTGTAGTCAGTATGCAAAACATTATTACAGTACTAAGAAATAGTAGAGCTTTTGTTCTTTCTGCCGCACTGGGCGCTGGGGCGTGCTATGCGGAGTTTGCTTCAAGTGTGGCAGAGCATGATCAATATGTACGTCTCTCACAGGCTTCTCATTTCCTTTCCCAAGCGTCGATGGGGGGAACAGTGGAAGGGATTAATGCGTTGGCCGCTCGAATCGGTGAGATTGGACACATCCCTGCTTGTGAAGAATGGATCGATAATCAGTTCCTCATAGCGAGAGCGCAAACGATCACAAGCTTAGGCACGGCAATAGTCTCGGGAGACGCGAGTCATCGAGATACATCAGGATCACTGATTAATGGCTCGGGTCAGAACCGTACTGGCTATAAGGCATGGTGGAATCAGGCTGTGAACTGTGAAGATCAATTACGGTTCCGTATGGGATGGGCGTTAAGTCAGATTTTTGTCGTATCGGACAACTACTGGCAGGGGCTGGATAATCGTGCTGGTCGCTGGAAGGGGCACACGCTCTATTACGATACATTACTAGGGGGGGCATTCAGCTCGCATCGTGAAATCCTCGAGGATGTGACTTACCACTCAATGATGGGCGTGTGGCTGTCTCACTCGGGCAATGCTAAAGGTGACCCTGCAGCCAACAGTGTGCCGGATCAAAACTATGCACGTGAGATCATGCAACTCTTCTCGGTCGGGATCTATGCTCAGGATGCATCAGGGAAGTATATTCTGAACTACGATAACATCCCTGTAGAGAACTACGATCAAGATGATATCTTGCAGTTCTCCAATGTTTTTACTGGTTTGGCGATTTCGGATTCGAGAGGGTTCTTAAATAAGAGTAATACCTTGATTTCTCCTGGTACACCGATGCGTGCCTACAATGATTATCATGACACGACGGAAAAGAAGCTGCTCAATGGGACGGTACTGCCTGCTGGGCAAACGACGAACCAAGATGTCCGAGCTGCTCTCGATAACCTAAGCTCACATCCTAGTACTGCTCCTTATTTTACTCGCTTATTGATCAAACGCCTGACGAGTTCCAATCCATCTCACGACTACATCAAGCGTGTGACCGATGCCTGGTATGGTGAAGCGCCATACGGAACAGAGAAGGAAGGGGACTTCAAAGCTGTCTTAAAGGCGATCCTCTTAGACCCTGAAGCTCGTGAAGCCATTAGTTATACACATGATGGATCGGTTACCCGCATTAGCGCGAATGACCCTCTGCGCGGTAAAATTAAGGAGCCTATTCTACGGATGGCACAATTCTACCGCCTGATGGACCCTTATGCAGATAATATTGTGCAGGGAGATGGGATCCTTCGTATTCATACGATTGCTCAGACGGCGGCTCAGTTCCCGATCAATGCGGATACCGTGTTCAACTACTATACGGAGAACTATGCGCCTACAGATGGTCCTATTGGAGTGTATACGACGGATTACACGATCAACAATCCGTATGAACCTGCATACGAAGTCACGGCGCCAGAGGCTCAGTACATCGGACAGTTCTTGATCTCTGATTTTGAAGTGTTTCACCGATTGGTGAGTAGGTCGGAATATGATGTGCAGGACTCGTACAACTCTGGTCACGTGATTCATGAAGTGATTCCAGACTTAGGACATCTTGATGAAATCAAGGCAGGGCTTTTCGCGAGTGATGAAGAGTTATTACGACACCTTGATACGATGCTCTGCCATGGGTGTCTACCGTATGAACTCGTCCAGAGTATCTTAACAAATATTGATACAGAGAATGGAACTAACAGCGAGCGTCTTGGACTCGTACTAGGTGCTATCTTCCAGTCCCCAGCGTACAGCGTGAGCCTCTAAGGAAACGATAAATGAATATGAGAACAAACAAATTATTTAACAGACGGAAAACGCGCCGCGAGTTTCTCGGGGATTGTGGAAAGATGACAGGCATTGGAGCGATGTCCTCCATGATCAATCTCTCGATGACTAATAAGGTGATGGCTCAGCGTACACCAGCGGACTTTGCGGGGGACTACAAGGCGATCGTCTGCATCTTCCTTGGGGGAGGGAATGACTCCTTTAACATGCTCACGCCTAGTGATACTAAGGCGAGTACGGTAATCGAGGGGAATACGGAATATGATGACTATCTCGAGTCGAGAGGCCGGATTAGTATCGCGGCGGATTCTATGATCGATATCACCACCAATAGCGGTGAAGACTATCATGTGCATTACAGCATGCCTGAAGTGGTCGATATGTTTAATGCTGGTGATCTCAGCTTTCTCGCCAATGTGGGAACTATGGTGGAGCCAATTACTAAGGCTCAATATCAGAATGGTTCTCGCGAACGACCTATTGCTCTTGCTTCTCACTTTGATCAGAGTAAGCAGTGGCAAAACTCGGTGCCTAATATGAGAGCGGGGAGTCTCGCGGGTACGGGGTGGATCGGGAGAATGTCTGAGATTCTGAATGATACTGCGAACAATGGCGCGACGCTGAATGCAAACCTCTCACCAGGAGGAAACAATTTGGTACAAACCTCTGCCTCCTCACGTCCTTTACCGCTCGTAGGTGGGGCGAAGGGGTTCGATCAATATAATGCTAAGCTAGATCTGAAGCAAGTGATCGATGATGATCTCGAACTACAGTACGCTTCTATTCTACAGAATCACTATAATCACATACGTCAAACCTCTGTAGGTAACAATAACGCGCTCGAACTTGTAGAGAGAGAGACGGAGATTAATACGGTCTTCCCTGGTTACGATGAAGAGACTGGGCAATATAGTAATCCGATCTCATCTCAGCTGATTCAAATTGTGAAGTATATCAAATCACAGGCACAGTTTGGGCATCAGCGCCAGACCTTCTATGTGAGCTTTGGGGGGTGGGATGCTCATACTCGCACGCTCGCAAGTTCACAGACCAAGTTGGCCCAATTGTCACAAGGGATGGCGGCCTTTAATGAGGCTCTGAAGGAGATCGGTTACCATGATAAGGTGATTACCTACACCGCCTCCGACTTTGGGCGTAACCTGTATACTAATGGAACCGGGTCGAATCATGGTTGGGGCGGAAATCACATGCTGATGGGAGGACCTATCAATGGGGGAGAAGTCCTAGGACAATACCCTAGTCTCTCTCTCTATGGGGATAATATGGTCAATGCTGGTACAGCAGTTCCGACGACATCGGTGGACGAGCTGCATGCTAGTATAGCGTCTTGGTTTGGGGTCAACAATGACAGTGAGATGGAAGCGATACTTCCAAACATTCGTAACTTCTGGGCTGCTGGTCAGGCCGGCACCCCAATCTCTAACTTCTTAGCCTAATACGATTATGATGACATTACAGTATAAACTGATTTCATTGGGGATAGCACTGGGGCTCTCGGGAGCAACTGCAACGGAACTACGGTTCGAAAGCCATGGGGTTATCCACTCAGATCGCCAATTCTATACAGGCCACTTTGACCCGATTACGTTTACGACGACTTACGAGAATATTGATACGTCAGGCTTATCCTTCAATGTGAATGTATCCTGTATCGTGGTTAAGGACTTCTATGAGAGTGCGTCCACTGCGCGAGGTGCTGGAGAGAGTGGAACCTTTGTTCGTACCGTCACTGATAGTAACTCAGGAGTGGTGAGTGCGGGAGAGACTGCTCATAGTCAGAATAGTGGGGCTACCGAAACAGCTCTGGGTTCTGTGGAGACAGATGACCTGATCTTCAATCTAGAGGATGATACGTATGTGAGCGATGGGATGAGCTTCACGATCTCTGGGGCGGATCTTCTTTTTAGTATTCCGACAGCTCTAGATCTGCCCGACTATGGCGTCTATGAGGTCTATCTTACGAATGATGTTGGAGAGCAGCTCTCCGATGTACAGCTCGTCACATTCGGGACACCTGAGAGAGAGGTCGAATACCTAGCGGGGTATGACTTTGATAATGGAGAGGGGGTTCCAAGTGCCGCTGTGACTTACACACAGCAGAATATCATCGCTAGTGACTATACAGTGGGTGCTGGCTTGAATCAGGTCATTACTAATGGAGGTAATGGGCTGTCAGCTCGTTTAGATGCGGATGGGAATCGTTTCGGTACCGCGAATCCTATTTCCTTCGGGGGATCTCGAGCTGACTTTGGCTTTGCAGATCAGGATAATGCGGATAATCTGACGAAAGCGATTACGGATCAGGACTACATGACATTCACGATCGAACCGAGTGGAATCTATGCTATAAACCTGTCGAGCTTAACCTTCCGATCACGAGTGAACCACGTCGGGAACGCAGCAGAGCGTTGGGCACTGTTCTCCTCAGTGAATGGCTTTGCAGAGGAAAGTGTCATTGCAACAGGGAGCACCACACAGACTGGAACCTATGTAGGCCATGAAGTAGATCTATCGAATACGGAATATCAAGGGCTAGAAGAGGCGATCACCTTTAGGCTCTATATCTATGGCGGTAATAATACATCCTCCTCAGCTACCTTATTCGATAAGGTAATGGTAAAGGGGGCGACCTCTGCGCGTAATATTCTAGCGGGGTATGACTTTGACCTGGGAGACGGGACCCCGACCACAGAGGCGACGTTCGTTGATGGCCGTATCATAGCGAGTGAATATGGAGTTGGGGCAGGTCTGAATGCCATTGTTGATAGTTCAGGAAATTCCCTGACAAACAACTTGGATGCGAGTGGGGATGTCTTTGGTACGGCGACAGCCCGTTCCTTTGGGGGGGCTCGATCCACCTTTGGTTTTGCGGATATGAACAATAATGCGAACCTGACATCTGCTATCGTCAATGAAGACTACATGACCTTTACGCTGACGCCCAGAACGGTATATGCATTAGATCTTACAGAGCTATCCTTCCGTTGTAAGACAAACCATCTTGGGAACGGCGCGGAGCATTGGGCAGTCTTTTCTTCTATCGGAGGCTTTACCGAAGATGCGGTGATTACTTCTGGATCGATTAGTCAAACTGGAGCTTATGAGAACTTCATTATTGATCTCACTGGGAGCGGGTTCCAGCGTATCACTGAACCAGTGACCTTCCGTATATACATTTATGGAGGCAATAGTACTTCAAGCTCTGCGACCTTGTATGACAAGATTTTGTTGAAGGGGGCGGCTTCTGCGATGCCAGCAGCAGGTTATCGTGCGTGGCTGGTCAGTAATGAGATGAGCTTTGACTCTAGTGATCCTGAGCAATCAGATCATGACACTGATGGGGTGGAGAATGTAGTAGAATACGTGTTCGGAGGGAATCCGCGTCGAAGTGATCGCCCCACCCACCGCCTGCGCCTAGAGCGCGTTGGGAGAACGCTCAACTTCCGACGGAATTCGCGCTCTGCTCATGACACAAAGCAGGTAGTGGAATATAGTGCTGACCTACAGACCTGGCATGAGCTGGCGGAGGTAGATGCCCCGATTCCCGACGGAATGGTAACAGTGGAGTCTGAGTCGACAGATACCGACCTTGTTACCGTAGATCTCTCTTCTATACCTGAAGATCGTTGCCTCTTTGTTCGCCTAGCAGTGACTTACGAGGAATAGCCTACGCATGATGCGCCCACCTTTCAGCTACTTACTAAGCACCTTATCGTTCAGGACGGTGAGTAGCACGTATTCATCCATGATATCGATACTACATAATGACTAAGCGACTACAACTAACCAGAGCTCTATGCGTTTTGTATACCTCGAGTGTGGTAGGGAGCGCCACAGTTCTTTACGATGAGAATATAGGTGGGCAAGTTTCCTCTGGTACTCCGAATGCAGACTTTTCTCTATTGTTGTCCCCCTCAGACTTGGGTGCTCTCTCTTTAGGGGATAACACTGTCATCGGTACGACAAACTCTGAGGGCGTTACAGTGGGAGATTTTTTCAGCTTTGATGTCCCTATTGGGATGCACCTCTCTCATTTCTATGTTGATGATATGGGATATGCCTTCGACGCAAATGGTGATGAGCGTTTTCAGTTTCACTTTATCGCCTTAGATGACGGGAGAGAGCTCAGCTTTGTTCAACCGGGGAATACGGCACTCTTTGCTTCGCTCATCGAGGCTGCAGAAGTAGAGGTCGCTAACAGCGAGGGAGCTCCCAAAGATCTACTCGTAGATTATGCTAGTGGCGGCCAATATGGAGCAGGGCTGTCGGCACCATTGTCTGCAGGTACCTATAATGTCTTCTTCCAAGAGACGAGTGGCACTCCTATTTCCTATGAATTTCGTTTCGTGACTGAACTGGTTCCAGAGCCCAGCACTAGCTTACTCTTAGCTCTTTCCTCCCTCTTTATTTTATCCAGACGATCTAAATACTAACTGAATGATGAAAAAAACACTTACGTTCACTCTCATAGTGATATCAATCGTCACCTTGACGTTGTTTAAGAATCTACGCTCCTCTGACTCAACGGTGTCCGCGCAGGAAGACTCTGTGCAACAAGAAGTGACTCCTCGTTTTGTGACGCCTCCTAGTCCGGCTCAATTTATTACCATGACAAGAGGGGAGCCTTTTTTGCAAAATGAAGAGAGCATATCGAATTACCCATTGCAGGCTAATGAATTACCTCTTGAAGGAAAGGTGTTAGAGAATCTGAATATACCCGAGGCTCGAGCATTGGAGGCGTTGCATGAGTTGTTACATATCTGTGCCTATAATGGGAACAATGGCCAATTGGTAACAGGCTTTACTAATGTCGAGGTCACTAACGGGCTGCTCGGTAACAATGCCCAAAAAAGAGCGTTCCTCTCCAGTCTACATCCAAGGATCAACCAATATGGAGAACTTGTAGACAGGTGGGAGACACCTTATGAGTTTCACTTTTTATCCGCGAGACAAGTCGAAATTTTCTCAGCGGGACCAGATCAAGAGCATTCTACTGATGACGATGTGGTCATCATGATGGGGACACAACGATAAAGTCATCTAGAGGACCCAACATAGATTTCTATTAAATTACTAATTCTCGCCTAATTCATACAAGTGAGGGGATAGTTTGCACATTATGGGTAAGACTTAATGAAGCCTATTCTAGTGACTCGTATTTAGTTATGACTTTTTCCTGAAAATATATTATTACTTATATTTTATATTTAAAGGGGTGTTGTGTCTTTTTACCGAGGGGGAGTGGTTCGTAAGTCGGCAAATGCGAATTACTTATGAAAAGAAAACTATTGTTATTGATGTTGTTAATGCAGCAAGTGCTAGCAAATACTTATGATCTACCTGAGACTAGTGGTCGTTATGTACGCGTGTCATTGACGGCGGAAGATGTTCAGCTGGTGCTTGCTGAGGTCGAGGTCTATTCAGCAGGGGAGAATGTCGCGATCTCTAAGACCGCCAGTCAATCGAGTGATTTGAATGCCAATTTCGCCTTCCAGGCGAGTACGGCTGTGAACTTTGTGACATTATCCAATACGGGGAGTATGACCTCTGTGGAAGATAACCCGTGGTGGGAAGTCGATTTAGGTTCGGAGACGGTGATTGATAAGGTAATCATCTATGAGGGGGCTGAATCGTTAGAGAACCTTAATCTAGAGATTCTGGATGAGTCTCGAACTGTTGTCTATGAGCAGACTGCACTACCTGATTTAGCGAAGTATTCATTTTTCTCCAAAGACTTGGGTGATATATGGGTGATCGGAGATCAGATGCTACTGGGGGATCGTGATGAGGATAGTACGACGAGCCCAAGAAGTGCCCTATACGATCAGTTAGTCGCGGGAGGATATAGCTTCAACTTCACGGGGCATACGAACTCGAATTCCGAAGGGCTGCCTGTGGATGATGGGTACACATATCACTCGGCGGTGGCTGACAGCTTACTCTCTGACATGACCGCTGCAGTTGCCACGTACTGGACGCAAGGGCGTCTGGCTACGAATAAGCCTGATACCGTCTGCA
>WTJZ01000195.1 GCA_011524615.1 Akkermansiaceae bacterium
GAGGTGTCAGCTATTCATGGAGCATTAAAGGAGGTCTTCGGGTTTGATCAGTTACGTGCAGGTCAAGAGGAAGTGATCTCACGGATTGTTGGGGGAAGATCGGCGCTGGCGGTCTTCCCTACAGGGTCGGGTAAGAGCTTGTGTTATCAGTTACCTGCGGTGATGTTGAATGGGTTGACGATTGTGGTTTCGCCTTTGATTGCTCTGATGAAGGATCAGGTGGAGAGCTTACTGGCTCGTGGTGTAGTTGCTCGCCGATTGGATTCTAGCTTATCGACGGAAGAGGCTCGGGCGGTGTATGATGAGATGTATCATGGACGCGTGAAGATCTTATTCGTGGCTCCAGAGCGGTTTGCGAATCCGACTTTTATTAATCGGCTGAAGAAGCTGAATATTGCTCTTCTTGCGATTGATGAAGCACACTGTATTTCTGAGTGGGGGCACGCCTTTAGACCTGATTATCTCAAGATTGCGCGCGCGGCCAATGAATTAGGCATTCGGCTGAAGCTCGCGCTGACGGCTACTGCTACCCCGAGGGTGAGTGCAGATATCTGTAAGAGCTTTGGGATCGAGGAAGGTGACCATATTCAGACGGGTTTCAAGCGTCCCAACTTAACACTCAATGTACAGACGGTGGAGGCTGATCAACGTGACGGTCTACTACTAGAGATGCTCCGTCAGCACCCAGGAGAGGCTACGATTATCTATGTGACGCGTCAGATGACGACGGAGCATGTGACGACATACTTGAGACGCTCTGCGGGGTTACGAGTGAGGAGTTACCATGCGGGCATGAGTGTAGAGAAGCGTGATGAAATCCAAGAGGAGTTTATGAGTGGCCGTTGTGACATTATCGTGGCCACTATTGCCTTTGGGATGGGGATCGATAAGGCTGATATTCGTCACGTGTACCATTATAATCTACCTAAGTCGTTTGAGAACTACGTGCAGGAGACTGGTCGGGCTGGGCGTGATGGAATGCCCTCACAGTGTTATCTACTCGCCTGTAAGGATGATCTCAGTACGTTAGAGAACTTTGTTTATGCTAAGAGGCCGAGTGTCCATGCGATCGAATCTCTGGTCTCGGCATGTATCGAGAGCAGGGAAGAGGTCGCTCTTGACCGGTATAACCTGTCTGTTGCTCATGATATCAAGACTGAGGTGATTCAGACTATTCTCGTTTGGCTCGAGTTGGAGGGGTATATTCAGTCCCGCGGCTGGCGTCATGGGAAGTACCAGGCGACGATGTTGCGCCCCTTTTATCAAATCCTAGAGGGTCATACAGAAGCGCGTAAGGAATTCCTAGAGCGCCTCTTTAATGCAGGTAAGGTGAGTCCTCGGAAGCAGACATCGGTAGGTTTTGATATCTCAGAGGTCTCCTATAAGATCAATGAGCCAGGGAGTAAGATCGCACAGGCATTGCAATGGTTGGAGACACACGGTGATCTCTCATTGAAGCCTAGTCAGTATCTCATGCTCTATCAAGCAACGGACAGGGGCGTAGAGGCCTCACGTAAGGAGGTGACTCAAATGGTTGAACAGCACTTTGCACACTGGGAGAGGCAGGAAATAGGGAGACTGCAGTATATCATTTCACTCATAGAAAGCCCTAATTGTCTAGAGCAGCAAGTCTTAGGCTACTTTGGAGAGACCTCTGCTCCTTGTGGAAAGTGCTCGTCTTGTCGTGGACAAGGTGGGCAAAAGATGAAGGATGCTGAGCATATTACCTTTACCGAAGCTGATATGCAAATCATCAGGGGGCTGATGGAGGAGAATCATGTTTCACTCCGTGCTCCACGTCAGATGGCGAGATTTCTCTGCGGGATGACGAGTCCCGCGACGACGAGGGAGCGCTTGACGACTAAGCATGATCAGTTTGCCGTCTTTGAAGAGTACCGGTTCGAGGATGTGTTGCTGAACTGTCAGGTAGTCATGGGAGCTGTATAGCAAACAAGGAGGCTGCTGGCCTCCTTGTACTATCATTAGTCTATTGAGAATCTAGATGAGCTGTGGGTCCCGTCTAGAGAGGGAGCACCTCGATGATATTCTCCGTGTATTTCGCTTTAGCTCCGGCGACATTGAGGATTTGACCAAAGGCCTGCTCGGCGCCGACTTTCTTGAGAGTAAGCGTAATGGGCTTGGTTCTGATCTTAAACTTAGGATCCTTGAGGGCAACGTTAGGCGGAGGGGATTGTCCGTTACTCTGGTCGATGAGGATCGAGAAGCCCAGGAGTGCCTCATTAAGCGGAACATCATCAAACTCTACTAGCTGTAGCATGATATTCTTGAGTTGGCGCTTAGACGATACTCTACTGGTTGATGACTTGAGTTGTTCGATTTGTAAGAGGTAATATTGGGCATTACCATGAGCAGGGTTTGCCTTTACGACAGCAGTAAGGTATGTCTCAGCCTTGTCAAAGTCCTTGTCCTTAAGAGCCTGTACCCCGATCGCATAAACCTTCCTGATCTTATCAGGCGTGTATTGGGCGGAGGCCCCTAGTATGGAAAGGGAGAACAAGAGTGCTATAACAGTAGGCATGAATATTATTGTGGTGTAATACACAATAATATCAATATTATTTTACAAAAATTAACGTTTTATCCTGAATTGGGAAAAATAAGGGGTTTTTGTAGTTGGTTTTGCGTAGTAGTCAGAGTGATGACAGGTTAGAATGGAGAACAATTCGTCTCATGGAGACTACTAGAAACAAAAAAAGCACCATCAAAGATGGTGCTATTGTTACAATTAGTAAGCGAAGTAAGATTACTTCGTGTTGTGCTGTACTGTGTGGCGCTTGTATTTGATTTCAGCACCCTTAGCGATGAGACGCTTACGGCCTTTTTGACGACGACGTTTGAGGATAGCGCGACCGCCTTTTGTAGCCATGCGAGCACGGAATCCATGTTGGCGTGTACGAGTACGTTTTGAAGGTTGGAAAGTTCTTTTCATGATTCCTAGCGAATTGGGTTTTGTATAATGCCTAGAAAATTGATCATGTCAATAGTAGACATCATTTTTTTAACAAAAGTTAAGTTCTTGGGGTTAGAAGTTCTTTTTGATGATCTTGTTAGTATCATCTACAACGATTTTCTTAGGGACGATTTCTTCCTCAGAGAGGGCGAATGACATAAGTGCGACACGTTCACCTTGCTTGATACGGTGAGCTGCACCACCATTGATGAGGATCTTGCCACTGCCACGAACGCCTGTTTGTACATAAGTCTCGAGTCTGTTGCCTGATGTGATAGATGCTACGAGAACCTTTTCACCTTCAACCAAATTTACCGCATCCATGAGATTTGGATCGATTTCGATGCTGCCTTCATATTCCACGTCTGCGTCCGTGATCATAGCACGGTGTATCTTTGACTTTAGAAGTTGTCTTAACATAATGGGAACCGACAGAAGTCTCCTTTGTCGATAAGGTCAAGCGCGCAAAACGGATTTTCTTGCAGAAGCTGGGGGGATAAGACATCAAAATGGCATGATCGAAGAATTACGGAAGAAATTGGGTGGCCCATTGACTCGGTTAGGCGAGCGATTATTCGAGGGGGATGAGTTGATACAGTTCTTGACGCATCTCAGTCAGGGAGATGCGGGACGCTCTGTCGTGAATAGGGCGGCACTGGTCAGCGAGGATCACTATCCATGGCTTATTGAGTCAGTATCGGTAGAACAGGGTGCACAATGTGATACCGATTATCAGTTAGACCTATCATCCGTCTGGGAGGTAGGGGCGTTGGTTGGGTTGGATCTAGCTCCGCGTAGAATTCTAGACCTCTGTGCCGCTCCAGGAGGGAAGTCTATGCTCGTGCGACGGATGTATACAGGAGCCGAGCAAGTCTCGAACGAGGTCGTGCCAAAGCGTCTGGGGATACTGAGAAGTAATCTCAAGCGTTGCCAAGCACGTAATCTCTGGACTCAGCGCTTGCGACCAGAACAGTGGGGGGAGGCCGTGGAAAGTGCGTTTGACCTCATTCTGGTTGATGCCCCTTGTTCTGGGCAATCTCTGTTAGCAAAGGGGGAGAAGAACCTAGGTTGTGCTCACCCAGTAACAGTGAAGGGGAATGCGAAGCGTCAAAAGGGAATCCTTAAGAATGTCTTACCATGTCTCGCTCCTGGTGGTACACTTCTCTACAGTACGTGCACCTTTGCGCCCGAAGAGAATGAAAAAGTAGTCGCTTGGGTGCTCAAGAGCTTTCTCTCTCTCTCAACGGTCGAGATCAAGACCCATGAGGCACAACGTAGTCCGTTGTCTGATGAATATTGTTACCGACTCTATCCACAGAACGGTCTCGGGTCTGGTGGATTCGTAACCGTGTTTAGGAAGGAAGGTCAGTCGACAGAACTAGAGGCCATTCCGGAAGAGCTGTTACACTACCCAATCGAAGAGGCGTAGAGATACGTGCTATGATTTAGGAGATGGATAGTTTTTCCTGAAGGGGTATTTTTATTTGCATTCTACGCTATTTATGTTGTTTGTGTTTGTATATTTTAGCCCTTGAGC
>WTJZ01000313.1:0-5614 GCA_011524615.1 Akkermansiaceae bacterium
CCCAGGAGTTGTTGCGCTCTGATGAGGGCGTCACGGGTGGAGATGTTGGGGTTACTAGGGAGGTGCATGAAGATGTTGGTCTCCCCTAGCTTCTTATTACACCCCTCTTGGATCGTATCGACGACGCCAGAGCGTTTGAGGATCTTGTAGACGTCCTTGGACATCCCTGAGATGAGGACGTGGCAGTCTTGAGAGCGGGCAAACTTAAAGAGCTCACGGAGAGCGAGGACGGAGGTCGCATCTAGGTGGTGCGCATTCTTCATCCGCAGGACGATAGCCTTGATATTAGGGTCCTGAGCCACCCGCTGAATCTGGGAGCGAAAGAGCTCAGCCGCTCCGAAGTAGAGGGCGCCCTCGACGTGCACGATGGAGATCTGAGGGTTCGGTCGCTCCTTCTTCATATCTCGTGCTCTGAGGTCTCCTTCTTCCGAGAACTCATACTCGATGAGCTCAGGCTTAGAGGCCTTACGCAGAAAGAGAATGATCGACAGAATAACGCCGCAAAAGATCGCGATATGTAATGGAAGGAGCATCGTCGCGAGACAGGTAATGATGATCACGATCGCGTCATCCCCAGTGGTCTGCAGGCAGACTCTAATATTCTCCCACTTGATCAGCGAGAGCGCGACCCCGATCACGAGCGCAGAGAGGCAGGCCTTAGGGATCTGCGAGATGAGACCAAATTGGGCGAGGAAGTAGAGACTCACTAGACAGAAGAGCCCGCTCATCCAGCTAGAGAGCCCCGTCTTAGCGCCGGACTGAAAGTTGAGCGCAGAGCGTGTCAATGAACCTGACACCGGCATCCCTCCGATCAGCGCAGTGGAGATATTCGCCAGACCGAGCGAGAGCATGTCTTGGTTCACATCGACCTGAGTACCACTCTGAGTGGCCAAGCTCTTGCCCATCACAGTATTCTCGAGAGACGCTAAGAAGGCGAGTGCCATCGCCACTGGGAAGAGCGACTTAACCGTCCCCCAGAGGTCCCCTCCCGCAAAGGGGTTATTAGGCTTCATCGAGGAGAGGCTGATATCCCCGAACCATGCGATCTGATCGAATCCCGGAACGAAGAGCCGAGCCAATGAACCAAGCGCACTGACCACAATCAGAGCAACCCCAAAGGCGGGCAACTTAGGGAAGAACTTCTTCACGGAGTAAAAGGTGCCCAATGCCGCCACTCCGATCACGACGGTCTGCCACGAGGTGTGGCCCAAGTTTCGCCCCGTCTCAGCAAGGAGTCCCATAAAGGTACTGGTCGGTTCCAGATGCTCGGCGATCCCGAGGAGATGCTTAAGCTGGTTCGCCATGATTAAGGTCGCGGCCCCAGTGATATATCCCACCAAGACGCTCCGACTCACAAACTGTAGTAACTCCGCAAACTTAAAGAAGGCCCCGATCGTACAGAGCGCCCCGACCATCAAGATTAGAAGCGGTACAATCAGCATCTTATCCGCTTGCCCCACATTAGAGACCGCAAAGTAACTGAACAACATCAGGGACGTCGCATTCGTCGGCCCAATACTCGTAAAGCGCGAACTCGCAAACATGGGCGCCACTAAGGAAGCCACCACACTACTCAAAATCCCATAGACAATTGGCAGCTCCGAAATCGCCGCATAGGCCATACCCTGAGGAACCGTCAGGAGAAAGACATTAAACCCAGCCTGCACATCTGCAACCACACTCGCCTTATTCCACTCCTTGAACGACTTCCTCACCGGAAAAGGATCCAGAGGACTCTGGGTAAAAAAGCTCACCATCCCCCTCCAAACCACTTGGAAGTATTTCGCTATCTCATTCATATCTCTCTTCTCGCTTACGCAGTGAAGGCAGCTCGACGGTAGAGCCAGAGTGCGATGCCCAGACTAAGAATATTCGGCATAAATATCACCGTCCTTCTTAACCAAACACTCGCCCCGACTCCTTCAAGCCCCATCAAGAGACCAAAGTATACAGCCGCGACTCCAATAGCCACTAAAAAACCCATATTATTATCTTTTCTGCGCGACTGTAGAGCCAAAGGTACTGCGAGCATTCCGAGAGAGAGGCACGCTAGCGACATTGATTGACGTTTCGCCACCTCCTTCACCCTCTTGAGAGTAGCCTTTTTATCTAGTTTGTCCTTATTAGCCCTCAGCTCCTCATCGATCTCACGGTTCGTCATCGAGCCGAGCTTCTTTCTCTTCTTCTTCGAGGCGATATTGATGATCCAGGGCTGAGCCTGATCCGCAATGATTATCGGAGAGGAATCATCCTTTGTCTCGATGTAGGCCTCTCTGAGATCGAGAGAGAGCGCCTCCTGATTATTGACGACCGTCACAGCCACCTTTTGTGCATGTACGTAACTGGTCGGATAGGGAGACCCCGCCTCAAACTGGCAGAAGTGAAAGCCGTAGAGATCCTCTCCTTCCTTATCCTCGACATAGAGCTTAGCACTAGAACTCAGCTGCTTCTGCACCCGACCCGGACTGAGATAAGCCTGCGGGTCCTTCTTTACCGCCTCTAGGAGTAGCTCTTGAATATCGTCCTTGGCTCGAGGAGCGACCGTTCCATTGAGCCAAAAGGAAAAGCCCGACAAGACTAGACCCATCATAATCACTGGGGCAGCGACACGCCAGAGACTCCACCCCGCCATCCTCATGCCGATCAACTCATTATTAGAGGACAGCTTACCAACCGTGAGAATCACCGAAGTCAAGAACGCCCAAGGAAGAGTAAAGGTCAGCATGAAGGGAACCGAGCTCCACAAAAACTTAGCCACCTGCATGAGCGGCGCCTGCTGACTCTCGATGAGCGGCTTGATCTCCTTGAACAACTGACCGAGCAACAAGACCGAACTCAGACAACACACTCCGAAGAGGGTGCCCACTGCTACCTTGCTAATGATGTACCGGTCGAGGAGACGCATCGTGTAATCTGGTTACACGACCCCTACACATCGGACAACGAAAAAACGTGGCTATACTGATCCGAGAGAGACGTAATCTCATCATGCAGGCGCTGACACTCCTTGTTCCAGCGCTTTGGCGCGATCAACTCGGATACCGCCTCCTTCACCTCTGCCATGACGATCCGCTCTACTCCATACCCGTGTAAGGTCTCACACTCCGCACGGAGTGCCCCAAACAGGGCGAGCTCGATCTGACAGTCCAGCTCCTTGAGCTGCTCCACGACAGAGATCTCTACCTCGGGGGAATACATCGGTAAATGCCCTTGAGCTCGACCCAAGCCGATCTTCTCTAGCAGAGAATGTACCTTAGCGTACAGGTCTTCCACCTTCAGCGCGGTCCACGGACAGTCGTTCTCGAGGTAATGCAGTACTCCTGAGTACACATCATGAGCGATCTCCGTATTATCCATACCGGCACGCAAGAGCGCGACCTCGATCGCTCGCTTGAGCCACTTCGTGTCGTAATTCTTCAGCTGGTAATCCCCTACCTGTAAGACGGGTAATCTCGATGCAATTAAAATCATTATCCTTTTCTAGCTTGTGCGTTTGCTCTCTTCTCCACGCGCTCTCGGAACGAGCGCTTCTCTAGAGCCTGGATCTCCTCGATAAACTCCTTCACGTTATCGAACTCTCTGTAGACGGAGACATATCGAATGTAGGCGACTGGATCTAACTCGTGCAGCTTATCCATAACCTGCAGCCCGAGCGCCTGCACAGGAACCTGCGCATTATGATCCTGGTGAATAGTCGTAATGATCTCATCCACCGCGCGGTCTAACCGATCAACTGACACCGGTCGCTTCTCACAGGCCTTGACCATCCCCTGCAGCATTTTCTCACGCTTCAGAGGTTCTGTTGTGCCGTCCTTCTTCACGACCTGCAGCTCCGTCCGCTCCACATTCTCATACGTTGTATAGCGGTAACCACATCCCAAGCAGACACGACGACGCCTGATACTCGTACCATCCTTGCTGATACGCGAATCAATCACCTTATCCTTCATATGTCCACATTGTATACAACGCATAGCGGTTTCCGTCTCAACTAACATAGCAACCTAGACGAGGGAGCAAAGCTTTCCCCAAAGTTTAATCTAACACTGAGGAAAATTCCACTAATTTTAAAATTAACATAGGGAAGAGATGAGCAAACTCCTAAAATACATCATTAATTTTGAATTAAAATCTAACTATTGTTTAATAAAAGGTAATTTAAATAGTTAATAAATATTAACAAATAATCAAGTCATTCCTCTAAGTGATTATTCGAGCCGCAGGTAAGCGCTAAAGCGCTGTGATTCCTATAGACAAAAGGATCTCTGTGAATAACTCCTCCCGACACCCTGTGAAAAACTCCCGAAACACCAAGTTATTCCCAAATTAAAAACCCCTGAAAAACCTTATAATATAAGAGCTCTAAGGAATGATATAAAATGTTATTAACAATGTGAATAAGTAACCCTTAAACGTATTATAAAAGAACTAAGTTATTCACATCGAGACCTCATCCTGCCCCTAAATAATGATCATTAATGCCTCATCAGAAGGCCATCTCCACTGTGTATCAGAAGCATCATCTCTCACCCTAGAGGACTGTATATTAGGAAAAATGGCGTGCGCGGGTTAATGCTATTGCTCTCACGCACATCGGGCTTATGGTAGGGGACTATGACCACATCACGCTTCTACTGTAGTGTAGCCCTCTGCGCCTTACTCTGGGGGAGTGCCTTTCCGTGCATCAAGACGGTCTACAATCTGTGGGGCGAGGTGGACTTCTTCACCCGCTGGTGGCTCGCAGGGATTCGCTTCACACTTGCGGGTGCACTGCTCTTACTCTTCGCGCACCAGCCCATGGCCCAGCTACGAGCCACCCCGATCCGTTACACTGTCGGTATCGTCCTGTGTCAGTGCTTCTTCCAATACATCTTCTTCTACCTGGCCCTCCTATACGGGAGTGGGAGCCTCTGCGCTCTGATGACTGCTACAGGGAGCTTTCTCTGGTTACTGCTGGCTCCACTCTTTAATAGGGGTAGCTGGGGAGGCTGGAAGGTATGGGGGATTCTCACCCTAGGCTCTATTGGAGTCGGGCTAGCTGTCTACGCCCCTAGTGACACCTCCGTGAATGCCCCCTTGTGCATCCTCCTCATGCTATTGGCTAATCTCTGTGGCACGCTGGCGATCCTCCTCTTTGGTAAGATCAGACCCACGATGACAGCCAAGGCCTCGTCCGGATTCGGACTCTTCATCGGAGGGCTCGGTCTCTGTCTACTAGGCTCACCAGCCCTCCCAGATACGCCGCAACTCTTTACCCCTCCTGTGATCGGAATCACCGTCTATCTGGCATTGGTCTCTGCCATCTCCTTTACCGTATGGAATGACCTCTCCACCCGCTACCCGATCTCATTACTGGCGACTTACCGATTCATCATCCCGATCGCAGGGGTGATCCTGTCAGTACTCTTCATTCCAGAAGACCACTTTTCACTATGGATTCTTCTCGGTACGATCATCGTCGCATTAGCCATGTACCTCGCGTCAAAGGGACGCTAGCGTTAAATCTACCTCGGAGGGCGACAGATATGACCAGACTTGGCTTACACAACCACAGATAGACACGGATGAACTCAGATAATGTTTGTTCAGGAGTCACCACGACTTGAGGCCTAAA
>WTJZ01000313.1:5714-13946 GCA_011524615.1 Akkermansiaceae bacterium
GCTCACAATGACGCTTGGCATAAAGCACGCCAACCCACTAACAGCATTCCGAATAGACTGGAAGTCCTTCGCATCAGTGAGCACGTCTTGCTCATAGCCCTTTAGCTCCGCGAGTTGATGGGGATGAGGGGGCAGGAGCCATACCTCTTTCACTCGAGCATTTTTGGCCTCTTGATCCGCAGGGGCTGCTGCCTCTCGTTCCATAATAACCTCCTTCAGCGACTTCCCATTATCAAATAATGAGAGTAAGCCAAAGAGCCTAGAGGAGTATAGATACACAAAAAAGGCTAGTAACAATAATACGCCCATCAGTATCAACTTCATCACGCCCACAGGCCAAAATATCGACACGAGATTCATCATCACGAAGAACCCGCACGCAGCCCATGAGTACCTCAGCGCCACCTTCAGGGTAGACTGAAAGTCCCGCGCCTTAGGGGATACACTTGCTGCATATTCCTTAAGCGCGGCGAGATTGTTGGGAGAAGGGGGGAGGAGTCTCATGAGAGGGCGTATTAGGATGGATTCTGTCTCACCTCTGACTCTTGAGCGATTTTGGGCTCTTGGCCTGGAGGGAGTTCGCGTGGGGTTTCGCCGTCTTGTTCGACGGGGACGACCTTGATGTCGACCTCGACCGGCACGGCACGGAGCCCAGCGATGATCCTCTCGAGCTGCGCAATGGTTTGCTCATTGAGCGCTGGTGGCTGAGCGGAGGCACCACGCTCGATGGTATCATTGAGCGCCGTGAGCTGTCCGACGATGCGGGTGACGGGGTCATTCTCTCCCCCCCCGAGTAGCTTCTGCTTAGCGAAGTCCTTCTTGATCCCTTCCCAGCGCGTACTCTGCTCCCCAGAGAGCGAGTCCTCCATGTCGTGGAACTTCAGCAAGTTTGCCTCCGCCCCAGTCGTCAGCGTCTGCGACTCGTTCTGGTAGTGATCATGAATGAGAGAGACGACCTCCTCATCAGTCATGAGAGGGAGCACCTTCTCCGCCATCCGGTTCATATTACGATATGAACCCTGTAGCTTGAAGGCAGGCTCGGTACGGTACGCATCCTCCTGTGCTGCAGAGCGGACGTACTCCGCATTCACACGCATGATCGTATCTCGTACTCTAGAGAGATGCTGGAGAGTGGTGACATACTCCTCGATCTCAGCAGGAGAGTAGTTCCCCTCGAGATCGATGCCATCAGTCGTACCGTCCTGCGCCGCCTGCATGAGAGCGTAGAGATCACTCTGTGACTGTGAGCTGAGCTTGCTCAAGACTGGGTTAGAGGTCAGGGCATTCTCCACGAACGAGGCCGCGAAGGCGCCCTCACTCTCACCGATAATCTCACCGAGGTTATACGTATCGGCACGGTTCGCTAACATGTCTGGGATCTGGAACTTACCACCCGTCTCGGTGTAGGGGTTACCCGCCATGACGACGGCCACCTTTTTCCCTCGTAGGTCATAGGTCTTCGCCTGCCCCTTGAACACCCCTTCGATCTTACGCTGGCCATCACAGAGTGAGATGAACTTCTGTAAGAGCTCGGGGTTCGTATGCTGGATATCATCGAGATAGAGCATGATGTTATCGCCCATTTCTAGAGCGAGGTTCAGCTTCTCTACTTCCTCACGTGCAGAGGCATTAGGCGCCTCCGAGGGGTCTAGAGAGGTCACCTCATGCCCGATCGCAGGACCATTGATCTTGACGAAGGTGAGGCCTAATCGATTGGCGATATACTCCATCAGAGTCGTCTTACCATATCCTGGAGGCGAAATGAGGAGGAGGAGCCCCATCCGGTCTGTACGGGTATTCTTCCCTGCCGTACCGATCTGCTTAGCGAGGTTATCCCCGACGAGCGGGAGGTAGACCTCATTAATGAGACGGTTACGGACAAAGGCCGACATCACGCGCGGCTTAAACTCATCGAGACGGAGCTCCGCCTTCTTCTCCTCCACTAGTGCGACCTTCAGATCGAGATAGGACTGATAAGTCGGGACATCATGTGTGCTAAAGTGCTCTAACCGGTCGAGGAATTCATTGAAGTTGAGCTGGTATTCCTCTGCATTGAGGGACTTCAGTCCCGTCACGGTCGCATCGAGCACAACCTCTTGCACCCAGCTCGGCTCATATCCACCACGTGCCACGAGGAATGCGACCTCATAGAGATACGCACTCGCGGCTCGGTCTGGGAGCATCGCGCGGATCCAGTTCAGCGCGATGCTACTTCTCCCCGAGATCTCTTCTCCGATTCTCTCGAGCCCCTCCTCGAACTCCTTCTTCGCGCGCTTAGCACTGAGCTCGGTTTGGAACTCACGGTATATCTGAGCCGCCTCAGACGACACTACAGGATGCTCGGAGGTCGTGAACTGATCATAGAGGTAATGCGCCACCGTTCTCGGATGGTCTCCGCAGACCTGCTCTAGCTCCACTCGGAGCGCGGGCTCGTCTACCTCTGGAGCGAACTTACGAATCGAACACAGATTGCGCAGACGAGTCTTGAGCTCCTCAGAGATACTCGGCCATAACGCTAAGGCGGTCGCTCGATCCTGTGGGCTATACTTCAGTAAGCCCGCCTCATGATACATCGGGATGAGCTGATCTAGGAGCGCCACTGCATCTAGATCGTGCACGCCCTTGACATACCCCTCCGCATAACGCGGCTGCATGTAGGCCTGCACCGCAGGGAGCCATCCTCCTTCCGCAGACCACTCGGCACTCTCCGTCGATGCCTGGAACCCATCGCGGGTCAGGAATCGGTACGCGAGGTATTCCGCCCGTGAAACTTGATCATTCTCACTGATCAGCGTCTGGGTCCACACGTGTTGTGTCGAGAGAAAGCGCTCGTCGGTAATCGGCTCAAAGTATGCCGTACCACTGAGGTGGAAGCACATCTCATCCTCCTGTGGGACGATACTGAGCTCGAGCTCTTGCTCGTTCACACTGAACTTATGACGCCCAAACTGGAGGATCGCCTGCCCGTCGACAAAGAGTTCATTACGGTCCTTCAGCGCTCGCACTGCGTCATCGCGCGTCGTATTTAGACGCGTCTGAATTCCATCAGCTTTCACCGGATCCCCTAGCTCTGTCAGCTCTGCGATGATGTCACGGAGCTTCTCGATCATGAGATCTCCCGCGATGTAACCATTGATCTCCGTGATCTCAGTAAAGGTCGAGAGACGGTTCGCAATCCCTGATAGAATACGATCCGCGGACTTCTGGAGGGTAGAGGCACGGCGGTTACGCGTCTCGAGGAGATTCTGCTTACGCCCCTCGAAGGCCTCATAGATTTCCTCACGCTTGGTCGCGAGCTGCTCGAGATAGTCATCAAACTCCGAGAAGCGCCCTTCCAGCTCCTCGAGCTGCACCATGAGCTTAGTAAGATACTCCGTACACTTCTCCGGCGTATCACAGAGGTCGAGATAGTTGACTGTAGCCTGTGAGAGGAGCTTGATCTGAGCCGCATATTGGGCTGATGACTCTCCCTTAAAGAGTTTGAGCCGCTTCGTCTTCAGCTCCGCTCTGACGCTATTCAGCGTCGCGTAGATGCCCGAGACATTATCAATAATCTGGGTAGTCTGAGTCGCATCGTCGATCTTGAGGTTCGAGACCACCTCGATCAACATCTCGAGATCAGCTCCTGCTTGATCTAGTGCTTCACGCACGTCATCCGCGTCTGAGACTTTTGTAAGCTGCTCGATGCGCTCTTGTTGCGCTGTCACCGCCTGCGCATAAGGCTGGAGCGCATTCTCTGAGAGGAGAAAGGCCACCGTCTTCTCCGCAGTAACCTCGTATGCTTCTGTCAACTGAGACTCTAACCCCGCGATCAACTCCTCATCATGATAACGGAAGTCACGGAGCGATATCGCATGACCACGCTGCGTTCGGAGCTCACTGAGATGACGGACAAAGCCGAGAATGTCATCCGGCGCAGACGTCCTGATCTCCCGCAAGAGAGCCGTCACATCCGTCTGCACCTCTACCGTCCGCTCTCGAGTCGTCTTCCGCAGGGTCTGCACCTTCTCGAACTCCTCGATCGCAGAGGACGCCGCCTTCTGAATATCTCGTAGCGGTTCAGCCAGATTCTGCGTCTCCTCCTTAGCGATCCAGTAATAACTGTCTAGAATATCGGTCGTGGACTTAGTCAGGTCAAAGTAGAGCCCCCCGTACGAGTCATCCTTACGGAGTAGTGCCAGCACCTCACGACACTCCGCCATCCCACGCACGAGGTCGGGGTTACCAATCTTATATAGGAAGCTATCGGCGTTCCCAGATGAGAGCGCCACGGCCTCCTCAGACTGGATCGGAGTCTGCCAGACCTGTAGCGTATGATGTCGCTGCGGATCATCCTCCGTCTTGAAGTAGATCAACTCCCCATTCGGGAACAGCGTGTATCCGTTACAAATGATCGGCGTCTCGACTGTCTGAGCGATCATATTATACGCCATCAGGACATAGTCTCCACTCTGGCGGTTATAGAAGACATAGAGGATATCCTCCCCATTGGCACTCGCGATCCTACGCTCGAAGCGCATGTCCGCTAGATTCGTATCAAAGAACTTCGCCTCTCCTGTCAGGAGGAGGTATCCATTAGAGAAGATGAGACCCTGGTCATCAGGGAGGAGCACACATGAGTCCCCGATCCCATCGACCCGGTGCACCTCATGCGTCTTCTCATTATAGACGAGATAGCGGTACAGATCCTCTCGGTAAGGTAAGATCTTCAGTATAATCAGGTGCCCGAGAGAGGCGTAGAAGAACTCCGCATCATCCAGCGACTGATCCGCGTCATCGACAGGCTCGGAGTATATCCCCTCTCCGTCCTCCGTATTATCCTCGATCTTGATCGTGAGATCACCTCCCACTGTCTCGACAAAGACACGATCCTCGATCGAAATGTGCGGATGCTCCCCCTGACGCTGCATATCACGATGCGCCCGGATCCATTCGAACTCCTGCTGTGGGGGAAACTGGTACTCGTGATCAAAACGGTTCCCAAGATACTCCAGCGTACCGTCTCCCGTGATCCTCCACTTAAAGGTCTTAATGTCTGAGATCGACTTACCCGTCCGCATCGCCATGTACAGGCACGGACCAATGACCATAAACTTAGCAAAGGTCGTATTCTTATAATAGCGGTAGAGGTATTGGAAGTCCTCCGCAAAGGCTGGGTCCACCAATACCTCCTCCTCTGGGATGTGGTGAAAGACATGCTCCTCTGGATCATACGAGTACGCGGCAAAGACATCCTTAACGTCCGTCGTCGCCTTCAGGCCAAAGTGGATGTTATAGCCAAAGAGGAAGCGATTCTCCCCCACTGGCACGATGTCACGAGGCACACAGTTGTGCTCCGTAGTCACCCGCTCCGTAGAGACGAGCGTAGTTTCGATCGCCCCAAAGACCGCCTGACGATCCTCATTGAGCTGCTGCAGTCGCTCCGACAGTGCGGCGGACGACTTATCGAGACGAGCACGGATCACCTCATAGGCTCCGCCTTCTAAAACTTGATTTTCGGACATGTTGTTTTCCTTTACAACCGCGAAAGGCTCGAAAATACGCGAAACGTTTCGTCTGCAGATTTTCTCAAATGATCGCGTGTGTATTTTTTAATTTTTTACTTCTCTGGTCAGTGGAACCGTTTGAGTTCAGTTCGCCACCTTCACCATCTTCCTCCATAATGATTCACTACCTACGAGAATATGGCAGGGATCAACCCATTCCATAATCGGTACATGTAGATAAGTGCAAAACTGGCTGCGATAGTTATATTCTTCTTATGTAGTGTTGGCAAATCGCTCGTATTCTAGCTTTGGATAACCAGAGAAATTAACCAGTAGCCCGAGTGGCTTGCTAGTGGCCTTTAGATAGTTAAGGGTTTGAGCACGGTGTTCATCAGCGAGTTGTCTGACGGACTTAATTTCTAGAATGACTTGATCAAAAACAACGAAATCAGGAATCAGCTTTTTATCCAGTTTCTGGCCTTTAAAAAAGACTGGTAACTGAGGTTGCGAAGCAAATGGAATGTTTCTGCTCTGCAGCTCGAGGATCAAGCTTTGATGGTAAATGGGTTCGGTAAAACCAGCCCCCATTTCCTTGTAGACCTCGAAGCACGCTCCCATTATTTGAAATGATTCCTCTCTAAGAATAATCATAAAAAACGTTCGCGTGATTTCGTGTTTTTCGCGGTTGTTAACCGAGCTTCTTCAAGAGCTCCATCGGAGTTGAGTTACTGAACCCATAGCGGTCAGCGGTTCCGAGTAAGCCGATTGCTTTTTGGAGGTCTTCGCCCTTCGCTTGGGTGAGTACCTTACCGAGTACTGCTGAGATGCTGAGGTTCTTAAGGTCCTCCGTCTCGATTCCGAACTGGTCGATCCAGGTAGCGAGCTGGCTCTTGAAGTATTCTGGGTCTCCATTGAAGAAGGTCTCCTTCACATCATCGAGCACTTCACTGTTATGCACGGTACGGTCGACGACCTTACCGGTCGTAATCGCGTTCGTAATACGGTCGAAGAACTGAGTCTCACCACCCACGATGTCAATCTTCGCAGACTTAAGAGCCTCTCCCACCACGATCGCTTGTTGCTCCGCCACCTGACGTTGGACATCGATCTCCGCGAGTTCGATCTCCTTCTCCTTCTGGAGCTCGAGCTTGAACTCTTCGTGCTCTTGTCCTGCTTCTTCGAAGAGCTTCATCGCAGCAGCCTTCTGCTCGATTGCAGTAGCATCAGCCTCACCCTTCGCACGGAGTACCTCAGCCTCACCGAGACCTACCGCTGCCGCTTCCTTAGCGATCGCTTCTGCGAGGAGCTTCTTAGCCGTTGCTTCCTTCTCAGATGCAGATTCCTCTGCCTCCGCGAGGATGATACGCTCTTCTGCACGCTTAGAGGCTGCTGCCTTAGCCGCTTCTGCCGCCTTCTCTACAGCATACGCTTCTTCTTCAGCCTTGAGCTCAGCAGCTTTCTTACGAGCCTCTGCTTCTTTGATTTCTTGAATGAGGATCTCTTGAGCTGCCGCTTCCGCGAGTGTTACTTTGACCTTCTTCTCACGCTCCGCTGAAGCAAACTCCTCGGTATCCTTGATGTTTTGCTCCTCTTGGACCACAGTCTTCTCTACTGCGACACGCTCACGGATCACATCTTGGATCTCCTTCTTCTCGACCTCGACAGCCTTCTCTGCCTCGATCGCCTTCAGATCGGTCACACGCTTACGCTCGATCTCCTCGAGCATACGCTCACGCTCGACACGCTCTAGCTCTACGGCGTCCGTTCGCTCCTTATTACGCTTAGCGACCAATACTTGACGTTGCTTATTCTCCTCTGCGATTTGGATCTCTTCCTCCGCTTGGATACGTGCACGCTCAGCCTTTTGATGCTCTTCTTCCTTCACCTTCTCTGCCTCCGCGCTCTCGCGGAACTGTACCGTCTCGACTTCACGCTTCTGCTTAGCCTCTGTCTCCGCGAGCTGACGCTCGAGCTCTAGGATGGCCTCACGAGCCTCAACGTTCTGTTGCTTGATCACCTTCTCTTCTTCACGTCGAATGCTGTTCGCGCGTTGGTTCTGGGTAGCCGTGAGCTCTGTGATCTTCTTGATACCTTCTGCGTCGAGAATGTTCTGAGGATCGAGTAGCTCGAGTGGCGTCTGCTCTAGGTGGTCAATCGCCGCATCATCGAGAATAAATCCATTCAGATCCGTACCAATCACCTTCAGGATCTCATCACGGAAGGTATCACGGTCCTCATAGAGAGAGGTAAACTCGAAGCGCTTACCTACCGTCTTCAGTGCCTCCGAGAACTTCGCATCAAAGAGGGCGCGGATCTCCACCTCGGATGAAGCTCGATCACATCCGATTGACTCCGCCACTCTGAGTACGTCGTCCTCTGCATTATTCACACGAACGAAGAACGCGACCTTAATGTCTGCTCTCATGTTGTCCTTACAGATCAGACCGTTATTCCCTGATCGGTCCAGCTCGATACGCTTCAGTGAGATATCCATGAGATCTGGACGGTGCAGAATCGGCATGACCAGCCCAGCATTAAAGACAACCCTCGTTCCACCCACTCCTGTACGAATCAGAGCAGTTCCCTTCTCCACCTTACGGTAGCAAGTCAGGAGTACGAACACAGAGACGCCTAAGATGGCGACGATACCAATGAATAAGATGGTCGTGACTGAACCAAATATGGATGCTGCTAGTATATTTTGCATAGTTAATGTTGTTAGTTTAAAAGTTGAATTACCCCTCTA
>WTJZ01000224.1:0-3924 GCA_011524615.1 Akkermansiaceae bacterium
AAGACCTTCGTCTTCTTAGGTTGTGCGTTCCAGAACTTAGCTAGAGCAGATGCTTCTTTCAAATAGCGATAAGCCTTAGAACCCTTGTTCTGCTTACGCGATCCAATGAGATCCTTTGCTTCTGCTACCCCATCTTGCGCGAGGAGGAGCTTGATACTCTCGTTCGCGGCATTGATGATCAGGCTCGTCTCTTTGTACTGAGAGAAGACGAGTGCCGCAGCATAGCTGTTGAGAGCCTCATCAGCATTTCCCTTAGCAGCGTAGGCCTTCCCTTCGCAGAAGAGGATCTGAGCACGCTGATAGCCAGCGATCTCCTTCTCCTTCCACTTCTGAGAATACTCCAGAATCTTATCCCATTCTTCCTTGAGAAGAGCAGTCCAGAAGGAATAAATCTCGAGTTGAGCAATGTAGTTCTCGTTTACGAGAGCCTCAGGCTTGAATGACTTGAGCAATGACTCCAGTCCTTCTAGATCCCCTTTACGACGAGCACACTCCATCTCATAGAATGCAGCACGAGTACCGTAGTTCTGAGGGAGAGCCATCAGTGACTTGAACTCGTCCTTACACTCAGCAAATGAGAGTTGAGCCTGAGTGATTTCACCTGATTGGTAGAGTGAATAAGCCTTCTCAAACGAAGATGGACGATAGAAGAAGATACTCTTCACCTTTGCTCGAGGTAAGTCTGAAGCACTCGTATCATTAGCGGTATCAAAGTACTTGATCACACTCGCATTCGCAGAGTCGAGGAAGAGTGTCTTAGGACGCCCCTCAATGTTGACCACTGCTCTGGCGCCGCCTCCATAGGAGACTAGTCCAGTGAGCATGAAGACTGTAACTAATAGTAATCGGTTCATCATCATATCTTACTTTTTCTTTTGGGTTGCCATATCGATCACCTCTTTAGACTGCTCATATTGGAGCACGAGAGCCTCGGTCTGTTTCCAGATACTCTTGTCTTCTGGCGTCATCTTATCAAGGTGCTTTTTCGTAGCGTTAATATACTTCCAACCTTGGTTGTAGGCCGCTTGACGTGAACTCATCGTCACCTTCTCGTTTTCTACTGTCTGTGGAGTATTACGATCCCAGAGGATCTCCATCTGGCGCTTCATTGACGGCGCTGCGATCTTAAGATTAGAGATGTTAGTCGCGTATGCCTTAGTGTAAGCGGTGAAGGCACTATCAATGTCTCCCTGCTTATCAAAGCTGACCGCATAGTAGTACGTTACCATTGGCTTATTCTTAGAGAGCTTCTTGTTGTTGATATACTCAAGCGTGTTTTCGTTCAGCAGCTTCCAATTTTGATCTTGGTAGTACATCTCGATCAGACGATAGAGAGCCTTCTCCTTGTCGGACTTCTTACCAGACTCGTCTGCGTAGAGTTCCTTGAGGAACTTAACAGCCTTTGACTTCTCCGCAGCTTGGGTAGAAACCGCGTAGATATCAGCGAGACCAAACTTTGCCTTATGCTCGATGCCTGCTTCCTTACGTCCCGCCAACTCTTGATAGTACGCGAGAGCCTCACGTGGAGTACTCGTCTTGAGTCTTAAGTAGTCACCAATCTTTGCCAGCGCATTATTGGAGAGTACCGATGGCTTGAACTCTGTCTTGAGCTCCGAGAAGAGCAGCTTGAGGTTAGCCGTAAGCTTCAGCACCTTCTTATCTTCTGACGCTTTCGTAGCAGCCTTGATCGCCTTCTCGTATCCACCGATAAGAGCAATCTTGAAGAGTGAAAGCGCTTCTTGGTCGTTTGCACTAATACCAGGGAAGTTAGCAAACTCTGACTTAAGTTCATCGATTGATTTCACCTCGAGATAGAAGTCTCGGTATGAGTTGACGATCTCTTCCAGCATTGGCTTACCATTCATCCCTGCTACAGTAGCGATCACAGTTTTCATGCGATTCAATCCGTCATCAGCACGGCCTACTTCTTTGAGAGCTGGGAGTCCCGCCACTGCTACTTGTACTTGGAATGGAGATCCCTCGGCATAACTTGCCCAGAACTCATCATAGTACTTAACAGCATCGGCCGTACGATCACCATCTAGACTACCACTCGTAAGGAGGAGGATTTCATAGTACAATGCCTCTGATGCGACTGAGTTGTTGTTGCGTTTCTTAGCTGCGTCTAGTGCTTTCAGGTAATAACCTTCTGCTTCCGCGTACTTCTGCTCACCCTCTAAGATATTACCATTGAGGTTGTAGGCTGACATCACTACCGGTGAATCAGGATAACGCTTTTCGATAGAAACAATTCTCTTAGACGCCTCTGCGTATTCCTGCAGTGCGTAGTGAGAGTTCACGAGGTCAAACATCGCGAATGGGTAGAGAGGGCTGCGCTCGTCCTTGTAGTCCTCTAGGAACTGCGTAAGCTTCTCCTTGGCTTGTTTCCATTGACCGAGGCGAGTCTTGTTAGAAGCCTCGAGGTAACGCATGTCTAACTCGAACTTACTTTCCCCCTTCTTGTAGTCTTCTAGGTGAGCCTTAATCACTTCATCCGCCTGTGCGAACTGACCGGTGTAGAAGTAAGATCCAGCAAGTGCATAGCTACAGAGATCATGAGCGGTTGATGGCTTATCAGCTGATAGGATCGGAAGTTGCTTCTTAGCAAGTTCGATGCACTGGTCATACTTCTTGCTGAAGTAGAGACCTGAGAGAAGAATCTTCTTCACGTCGTCTTGCTTCTCATTCCCTGGGAACATCTTCAAGTACTCTTGACCATACTTCTCTGCCTCATCTGTTTTGCCAAGGTTCTGACAAACACGGATTAGGTTGAAGAGGTTCGACTCACGTCCTTTCGAGTGCTTATGCTTCTCTTCTAGGAGACTGTATGCCGCATATGCTGCACGGTGGTTGTTCGCCTTTGACCATAGGAAGGCACTCAACGCTAGGCTAAGCGCTTCATTAGATTGGTCACTATCTGCATCATCCTGTAGGCGCTCTTGGAGACGCCCAATCAGATCTGTTGATACTAAGTAATAACCGTCACGAAGAGGCTTGTTGAGCTTAACGCCCTCAAGAGAGTCGAGTTGAGCCTGTAGGTCGTTCATTGAAGCCTTAGCATCAGGAACGAGGCTGATGAGCTCTGCAGGTACGAACGCCATCCCAGCATTAATCGCCGCTGAGGCACGTGAGAGAGAACGTTTCGCGAACTGACTTGCTACTGATACATCAGAGGTCAGGAACGCTCGGTATTCATTGATGAACTCGAGGATGACCTGCTCGTTCTTCTGCTCGATCGCTAGTGCGAGGAGAGCGTCAAAGCCTGAGTACGCTGACGATAATGGTGTCAAGAAGGTGTCTTGGTTATCGAGCGCAGTCTTAAGCGTCTCTAACCCTTCATCCAACAAGCCGAGGTTAAAGTTACACACCGAGAGGCTCACATAATAGAGCGGACGAGAGAACTTAGATGACTGACGGTCACCAGGCTTCTTCTCCGCGATAAACTTCTCAAAGTACTCCTTAGCCTTCTTGTAATCCTTTAGCTCAAAGTACGAAACCGCAGACTTATAGAGAGAATACGTGTGGAACGTGTTCTTATTCTTAGCATCTGGGCTGTTCGGGAAGTCTGTGTAACAGGTGGCAAAAGAGCCAGCCGCCTTCTCGTGGAGGTCTAGACGGGCTTCACAATACCCCTTGTGGTACCAGAACCATCCATACTTAGGCCCAAATCGGTCTAATGCCGCAGCATTCTCCTTCCCCTCGACAAAGGTAGTCAGCTCATCAAGAGCCGCCTGCCAGTCGCCTTCTTTCATCTTGGCAATGCTCACCTTGTAGACCGCTTCCATCTGTGCAGAAGCTACTCCAAGGAGAAGAAATACCGAAAACGTAACGTTAAGAAATTGTTTCATTGTTGTAATCAGTTCAAATTAGTTAATCTAAGAGGTCCGTAAAGGTCACTCTCTCAATATCATACTTCGCAATCGC
>WTJZ01000224.1:4024-13927 GCA_011524615.1 Akkermansiaceae bacterium
TTAACGTCTTGCTCAGATGCTTCGATCGTCGTCGATACGATGAAGTAAATAAGCAGGAGGAAGCAGACATCAATCAACGAGGAGATGTCTAAACCTGGGGAATCTTCTTCGATTCCGCGATTAACGTTTTTTCTAGCCATGAAAAAGTTTTTTTAAAGTAATTGGGATAAATTAGTATCCTTTTTGTTTCACTTGATATGTCGCGAACTTCACATCCGAAAATCCAGCCTTGGAAGCACAGTTGATCACCCGGCGAGCGTGACGGAACACCGCCTTACGGTCACCACGCAAGTGTAAGGATGGCTTGTATCCAAAGCCTTCTACAATGAGTTTCTGCTCTTGTAGGAAGTTAATCAGATCAGTATCGCTATCGAAAGTCATCTTACCATTAGCGTCCTTCACGGTGCCATCACTGTAGACATTCACCACGATACGACCATTCTTATCCTCTTGCTTTTGAGAGTCTTTAGCAACAGGTACTTCTACATCCTTATCCATCTTCACCACGATCATGTTCGCGTTGACGAGGAAGAAGATCAGCAGGAGGAATACAAGGTCGATCATCGGGGACATATCCACCGACATCTCCTCATCTTGCGATGCCGCGTATGCTTGTAAGCGTTTAGAAGCCATATAATAATTCTAAGTATAAAAAATCTGGCCTCCCTAAATGTGAGGCCAGGACGAACAAGCGAGATTATGCAAGACCTTCTGGAATCTTAGCCATGTACGCATCTTGGTGAATGGTCTGGAGAGATGCGTTAATGAGCTCCTCTGAAGTGGTGTGACATTCAGCAACGTACTTGTTAAGACGGTTCTTAAAGAAGAAGTAGAAGACGAGTGCAGGAATCGCGGTAACGAGTCCCCAGAGTGTCGTTAGAAGTGCGGTCGAGATGTTTCCTGCGAGTTGACTTGGATCAGCTTGACCTGCAGTTGCGAGAGTTGCGAAAGCGCCAACCATACCAAGTACTGTACCGAAGAGTCCTACCATCGGTGCTGATTGTGCAACGAGTGAAATGTAGTTGATCCACACCATGTTCTTACGGTTCTCATTAACGGAGAAATCCGCAATCGCGTCCTCTACCTTACTACGACCAAGATCTTCTGGTTGAGTCGCATCGATGTTTGGTAGTGCATAAGCCATCATGCGGCCAAGGTAACTAGGGTGTGATGCCGCTACCTCGATCGCAGAACGCACACGACAGTTAGCCATGTGGTCAAGAAGCTCGTTCTTAAGACGCGTTGGGCAGAACTTGTTTTTAGAAATGTTCATAAGGTTGAACACGACGAGTGCCACGAGACAGAGGATTACCACAAGAATAAGGAACATCGTTGGACCACCATCAATGACATACGTTTCTAAAGCTGTCTTTTTAGTTCCTTCAGCAGATGCGAGGGAAAGGGATGACAGCATCATAAGTAGTGATGCACCTTTACCAAATAACGACGAGGTTTTGAGGAAGTTAGTGTTTTGCATATTCGTGTGTGTATTTATCCTCCCAAAATGCAGGACATACACACATTGACGCAAGCATAACTTTCAAAAAATCAACATTTCCACACATTTGTTTGCTTTAAACAAACATGAAAAGCAATTCCACAAATTTACTAGCGTAAAATTCACCATTCAAACACATCCTACTTTATCGAGAACAGGATTTAATTAAGTTTCGTGGACTAAGCATGTAAAAAAATGATGGAAATAGGTGTCTAAATTTTCCCTCCACAGGCATAGTGTTCATTTTTTTTACCTCCAATTCTGGCTTAAAGTCCAGTAACCGTTTTGAGGATTTTAGATCTTTTTCACCCGTTTTAACTCCTTATTCAGGAATGGGTTTTGAGTAGGAGGGATGTCGAGTTCTGCCGCTAACCGGCGGATTACACGCTCTAAGTTCGCCTGTGGGAACCCTTCTGTGCGACTGCGCACCCAATAGTTCGCGAGGTCCTTATAGGCGAGCTTCTTATTCCCCCCAAAGACCTGCTGAATCAGTCGATCGTCTTTAGCCAAGATCGGGTTCTGAATTAAGCAGTGAGTAAAGAAGAGGGAGCGCATGGAGCTGAAGTTTCGATTATTATGAGTCGTCATGAGCTCCACCCCTAGCTCCCAAGCCTCACGTTCTCTCCCCTTCACTCGTCCCAAGGTATAAAAGTACTCCCGCTTCATGCGAGGCTTAGCCCCCTCTAACTTTACTGCCTGCTCGAAGTAAGCCGCGGCTTTAGCAAAGTCATATGGCTTGTGAGGGTCGGAATAGAGTCGGCCCAAACTTCTCCATAGGAGTTCCTCTTCGGGAAGAGCTTGTGTCCCTCGGAGCAAGAAGGCCTCACCTTTTTCTCGATATTCCTTCTGCTTTTGACGGCGACGGGCGGGAGCGACCCCGTACTTATCTTCGTAGTCGAAGTACGCATTGTACGCAAAGTGCCACGCCCCAGTATCCCAGTAATAAGCGTTCTTCGGCTGGAGCGTCACAATCATATTGAAGATCTTCTCTAACTCACTCCAATTTTGGCTTTCGAACTCTGAATACGCACTAAGATTCAACGAACTAGCGATCAGAGAACGGAGTCCCCCCAAGGCCACGGCAGCACCAGTCTGCCCGAGCTCACGCTGGACACGATGATCTAAAGGCGGATCGATCAAGCCCTCGGCCTGCATGCGGGTCGAGAGTGCCTGTTGAGGCGTCCACATGAGCGCGCCCACAGCGATCAACACTGCGAGCACCACGCCGATCTGTATCAGGATACGCTTCATCGTTCTAGAACTCCTTCTTAGCAAAGACAAACCAGGATAACACGAGGTACATCGCCGCATAAATCAGGGTAATCCCCCCTAGACTCGACATCGTTTCGGCCGAGATCGCTAAGCCCTCGACCGCCCCATCAATGACATTAAAGAGACGGAAATCAGGAAAGACGACAGAAATCAAATGAGAGCCAAAACGCGTCAACGGGCTAGGATCTAACTGCTGAGACATAATGTACTCGCGAGCCTCACCGGTGAAGTGCCCCGTAAAGTAGACGAGAAACCCAATAATAATCGTAAACAAGGTACTCGTCGAGAAGGTCGAGATCAGTAAGGACACGCCAGCCACGATTGCGGACTTTAAGAAAATCGCAAGCACTCCCGCTTGTAGATTCCAGGTCACCCCATGCTTCAAGACCTCAGCTCGCTCGGCTTCGATCACAGAATCCACCCACTGCAAATGCGCAGCCATCTCCATCCGCTCAGCCAACACCGCACCGGTACGCACCTGCAGAGCTAACATCATTAACAAATCCATAATCACCAACCCGACCAAGATCGTCATCATCACCCCCAGATACTTCCCCGCGAGATAATCAAACCGCGGAACAGGCTTACACAAGATCGTATAGAGAGTACGATCCTCTAAATCTCGCGGAATCAGTAATCCTGTCGCAGCCACCGAAAAAATCACCGCAAAGAGGGTCATCGCTCCCATCGCAGAACTCTTCATCATCTTGAGCTCCTCCTGCGCCACATTCTCTGGACCATTTGCCTGCGGTAGATCGAAGAAGTGTACCCCAATCAAAATCACCGCAAAGACGGCTAAGAAGCCAAATACCTTCATGCGCACCAGTTGCGTAAAGGTGCTCACTGCTATTACTCTAATCCTGGTCAGACTCTTCATCATTTTTGTTCTGCGTTAGCCATTGATATAAACAACTCCTCTAAGGACGCTCGGGATGCCCCGGCGGAGAGAATCTCGAGTCCTAGCTCCTGCTCCAGCACAGCCGCTGCCTGCTCTCTAGCGGACTGATCTCCACTCACGACGATCTCCATGCGGTCCTTGAAGGTGATTAACTCATCCAGAGTTCCCTCCTTCTTGAGCTCCCCGTTAAAGATAATCCCCACGCGATCACAAACCTCTTGTACCTGCTCTAATAAGTGCGAACAGAGGAATACTGTCTTCCCTGCTTTCTTTAGCCCTAAGATCATGTCTCGAATTTCTCGAGAGCCTACAGGGTCTACCCCTGCCGTCGGTTCATCTAGAATCAGTAAGCGCGGTTCATGTATCAGAGCCTGAGCTAAGCCGACCCGCTGGAGCATGCCCTTAGAGTACGTCCCTACCTTTCGGTGAGCAGCATGTTCTAGCGAGACTAACTCCAATAATTCATCGATCCGAGTACGTAACTGCGGTCCCTTTAGTCCACACAGTTTACCGTAAAAGCTCAGGGTCTCACGCCCCGTTAAATGCTTATAGAAATAAGGATTCTCTGGTAAATAACCTACATCATTACGAGAATCTACTCGCACAGAATCTTTCCCAAAGATCTGACACGACCCCGAAGTAGGTGCGAGCAACCCCAATAAGGCCTTCATCGTTGTCGACTTCCCTGAACCATTCGGCCCAATCAATCCATAAATCTCACCCTCTGCAATCGAAATCGAGACCCCTTCTACGGCCAAGGTCTTCTCCTTACTAAAGGGCTTAGAAAACTCCTTCTTCAGATTCCTGATTTCGACTGCCAATGCTGTTCCGTTTTCAGACATTACTTTCCTTCATTACACTTCGTCTCGTCATTCTGTAAAGGACAGAGAATACTTTTGTACATTCCCATCCTCTTCCCCCTTTCGACATAGCCCTATAGCTGCATGTACCTAGGATATATCTAGCCAAAGTCGGCTCACCTTACACGTATGCGTCTTTTCTCTCTTTTTTGATACTTTTATTCTGAATTTGTCGTATAGATTGGCCACAATGAACACTAAGCATCTATCGCTCATACTCGTGTTTCTCTCGAGTGTCATAGGATTCTCCGCCGAGAAGCTCGCGGATACCCTGACACCTCTCGCAGAGAATCAGCCGCCCGCTATGCATCCGCACCCCTTATGGTGGGGATGGGATCCATCCACCGAACCTCTTGATACCGAGGTCCTCCACGAATGGGAGGAAGAAGGCGTCATCCTCAAGGTAGTACGCTTTCGCGTCGGTGTCTTCAAGGGCCAAAAGGCGATGCTCGCAGGGGTGTATGGATACCCTAAGGGTGGCCGTAACCTCCCAGGTCTACTCAACATCCACGGCGGAGGCCAGTACGCAGACTATCGCTCATGTCTCACGAATGCTAAGCGTGGGTACGCAACTCTCTCGATCGCATGGGCAGGACGCATCAGCGCTCCTAACTACACTGTCGGACCAAAGGAAGTAAAACTCTTCTGGGAAGGGAAGACGCAAGACCCAAGCTATAAGGTCACTACCGATTGGGGTGCACTCGATGCCTACCACGCACCATCTAAGCATGGTAAAGATGCCTTCCATAATATCCCAACTGAGAGCTGGACGATCGACCCAAAAGAATCTGCACGTAACAACTCATGGTTCGTCGTCACGATGGGTGCACGTCGTGGACTCACCTTCCTCGAGAAGCAGCACGGCATCGTAGACCGCAGTCGTCTCGGCGTCTATGGTCACTCTATGGGTGGTAAACTCACCGTCCTCACAGCCTCTAATGACACTCGTGTCAAAGCGGCGGCCCCTTCATGTGGAGGCGTCAGTGATCGCTACAGTGAGAATAAGGTTCACCTCGCGACCGTCAGTGACCTCGCTAACCTCCAGCGACTCAAGTGCCCTATTCTCTTCCTCAACCCGGTCAATGACTTCCACGCGAACTTCCAGGACTTTGCTACCATTCCACAAGAGGTTCCTTCACAGGACATTCGCTATAGCTTCGCGCCGCAGCTCAACCACCAGGACATCCCTCAGCATGCTGTCGCAGCGCTTAAGTGGATGGACGAGCACCTCAAGTTCGACTACGAGATGCCAAAGACGCCACAAACAGCGATCGAACTCACCACGATCAACGGCATCCCTCAGGTCACGGTTACTCCAGATGCGACCCAGCCGATCAAGTATGTCGATGTCTACTACACCCAACAGGGTGTCGCAGGCGCTACTCAAAAGCAACGCGAACTCCGCACGAATCGTCACTGGCATCACGCCCGCACGGTACAGGACTACAGCACCTGGATCGCGAACCTCCCAATCTCAGACCCAACCAAACCAATCTGGTTCTACGCAAACGTTACCTACGCTCTCCCTGCAGAGACAACAGGTGCAGGGTACTACTACAATGTCTATCAAACGGATGAGGTCACGATCTCATCCGTACCGACCTTACTCACCGCAGAGCAGATCCAGGCCGCTAATCTTCAGCCTACTCTCGCATCCTCAGACCTCATTGAATCCTTTAATGGTGATTGGAAGAAGGAATGGTTCGGCGCATCTCTCCAGGACTGGAGACTCTCAACCCATAAGCTCGGCCTCCCTCACTACGCAGCCCCAGAGCAAGCCTCTCTCGCGATCGATGTGAAGAGCGCAGCAGCCAACACCCTCTGCCTCACACTCGACAAATACTATGCCGAGATTCCGGTCGCAGCCTCTCGACAGTGGGAGACTTACACCGTTACTGCTAGCCAGTTTAAGAATGCTTCAGGGCAAGCGCTCGCTAACTTCCAAGGAGTCAAAACCCTCGGGCTAAAGGATAAGGGGAATGTCCGCGAAGGTGACCAGGTCACCACCTACGGTAAGGCATGGAAAGGTGCAGAACCACAGCTCCGCGACCTCCGTTGGCAGACTAAGTCTGTAGACACACCGGCTAATGACTACCGCTGGACGACTGACCACATGCACATCGGAGTTCGTTGGCAGCCATTCGGATCACTCCCTGAGTGTAATGCCAACGACTTCCAGAGAGACGTCCTCTCACAGGACTCCAGCTACGTGCAGTTCTGGGTCGCATGGCCAGCGATCGAGCCAACTCCTGAGTACTGTGACTACAGCAAGAAGAAGTCTGGTGAGCTCCAAGCCATCGAACAAGCGGTCGATCTCGCTAAGGCGGCTGGTAAAAAGGTGGAGTTCGTCTTCTACTTCGCTCCCGCATGGGCGACGGAGAATGGCCAATCTGGTGGATTCAAGCCGAAAGACGGCCTCTTCCCTGAATACGTTCGTCGTATCGCCACCCACTTCAAGGGACGCGTAGATGCCTACCAACCTTACCATGAGGCGAACCTCGAGTTCATGATGGAGGGCGCGACCATCGACTTCCTCCTCAATGAAGTCTTCCTCGGTGCTAATAAAGTCATCCGAGAGGTCTATGGCGACACCCCAGTCCTGATCTCGACCTCTGGATGTTCCCCATGTCAGGGCTGTCCACCAGTCAAAGGGCTCGACATCGACGGTGCAAAAGGAGCTGAAGCAGTCAGTAACTACTACGACGCCATCATCAATCACAAGGAGCTGATCAATAGTATCGATGCGCTCAACATGAATGTCTCGGACCAAAACGATGGAACAGGCGCCATGGACGGAGCCTTCATGCCGTCTACATGGGGGAACTACGACCTCGCTCGTGCTAAGCTCGACTTCGCCGGACTCTACCATAAGCCGATCATCTCATCTGAGTCATGGATCACCTGGGACGGAGGCTCACAAGCCTATGATGTCAACGGAGACGGCCTCAAGAATGAGCTCGACGCCTACCACAAGACGATCACCATCATGGGACAATGCCTCGAGCGAGGCCTCAATACAATGAACCTGCCATGGTCCGATAACTCTAGTAGCTGGGCGATGGGCCTCACCAAGCGAGTCGACTACAATGGCCGAGTCCATGACATCAAGCCAGGGTTCACCTACCCAGCTCTCGACGGTGGAGACGACGTCATCACTCGTAAGCTCGCTACCAGCGGGCCAGACGACAGCTTCAAGCTCAGCCTCGGAACAGGCGACAACTACACCGCCGCAGATTATTCTAATCCTGGTGACCCGAATCACCTCCACTATTACATCTGGCGCTGGTACTCCCAGATCGCTGGTGGATCAGACGAGGTCATCCGACATGCGCTCGCTGGAGACCACGGGAACGACATCGCCGTCATTGGGCACGGATACACGGGCCACGAACGATATAAGATCAGCTCCTATAACCGTACCAAGAAGCAGTTCCAAGTCCTCCTCTACGCCTCAGGCGCATGTGGACGCGAGGGAGCATATACTAAGCTCGCTATCCCTGCTAAAATCCAAGAAGGACGTTATTATAACACGAAGCACTCCAAGCTCGACTTCCGCGGAGAAGGTCTAGAGGAGAATGCCGTCTTTAAGGCAACCATTACGACCAAGGACATATGTAAAGTCACAGGACGTGACATTAATGTCCGAGTAACGGAGGCCTCAGGACGTGTGAAGAACGGGATGATCTCATTCAACATGCACCCGCTCCAACCGTTCACCTCGATCGTTATTAAGTAACGAGCCTTATCAGCGCATCTCAGGTTCTGTCCTCCGTTGGGCAGGACCTTTTTTACTGCCGTCATTTTGACAACATAATTCTCTTTAGAACCGCTGTCCTCAACTGGGCGGGCATTGGAGCCCCTCTTCTATCTCACCTAGATTCAAGGGGGGGATTCCTCCAACGGATGGATCAGTCTCCCCTACTCCCTCACCTAATGGTCGAAGACGTCGGCCTCGTGCTCTTCTCTAAGCGAATTGCCATGAAGCTCTATAAGGGACAGTAACTACCTCTCGTCAGTTCGAGAGTTCCTTCACGGAGAACCACTACTCCCAGTACTTTAGGTAATAGAACTTCTTCTCCGCTGACTCAGGAGCGACCCAACTATAGGTATTACTCGTCGGCGTAATATACTCAACAAACGCAAAGTTCACAAGATCGGTCGATTCCCATAGCTCGTAACGAAGCCCTGAGATTAATCCGCTAAACTCCGCTCCTGTATCCGTCACAGACGTCTCGATCGTCGCCGCTTGCTCCACATTCACCCGCCAGGCAAGACAGGCATCAGTAGCCACGCCACTCTTATTCGTCACAGTAACCTGATATGTTCCAGGCGCTAATCCCGTGGCGTAAATATGTTCCACATTATCAACAGCACTATCACTACTGAGCGTAGTCGTGAGCCCTCCCCCAGATAGCTCTAAGGAGAAGTCCGTTAAGTCCTGCGGAGTGTATGAATAACGTGTCACGCCTCGATCCCTAACCGAAGCTTCCACCACCTCACGCTCCCAGCAGAGCACGATACTCGCTTGCGCACTCTCCATCTCTGCTGGAATGGTGATGCTGTAGGTTTGGCTCGTGTTCGCGACCGACCATCCGTAGTACGTTCCTCCACTATTTCCCGCTTCGATGATTCGGTGAGAGTGCAAGACATTCATTTCACCCGCTCCATACGTCTCGTCTAATGGGCGAGTAGAGGTCGAACTAGTCGACATATTTTCCCAGCTGGGGAACTCTTCTTTGGTAGCTCCCGCTAAGAGAATCGCCTTCTGCAGTGCTGGACGACTCGTAATGTCCGTGTAGCCGTAACTCTGCGCTAATCCATAATTATAGGCAGCCCCAGATGCGACCTTTCCTGTCGCATAACTCGTGAAACTATCAGGTGCTACAATATCAGGTCGAGTCCGCCCTGCCGTATAACCATAGTCCACATACGTATTTAGCGTATCTCCCGAGGAATGCCCACCATTCGTTAACCCTACCATTACTGAATTATACGTCTGGCCGAGCAAGGTCGGAACTGTCGTCCCTGAACCATTATTGAGCCCTCCAACTAACAGAGATAAACTCCCGAGGTAATCAATCCTATCCAGCCTAAAGGACATAGCAAAGACCTCTGAGGCATCCGCCTCCCCACCAACCCAAGCAAAGGAATTTACCACCCCAGGAAAGGGGCTTACTTGGTCGGTATAAATGACCGATCCTGCAGACACAGCATTCGATGCGAGGTAGTTATTATTAAAGTGGTTGGCACTGTACGCATACACTTGGCTGCCACCTGAGACATAAGAACTGCTAGGAGCGAAGAAATTCGTCGCCACAACCTCCGCATGATTTGACAAAGCACTAGAGGCATTCGTATCCCCCGCTAAATCAGTC
>WTJZ01000299.1 GCA_011524615.1 Akkermansiaceae bacterium
GGGGTGGGCTGATGTTGGTCGGGGGATGAGAGGTGATTCTGGAGCTGTGACGTCAATGTCACAATGCTAAGGAGAGAGTGCTTGTGATGTGGTGCTGAGATGGGATTAGTACGGTAATATGAAATCGGCGTCTTTGATCTGGATAATGATGATAATTTTGAGCTCTGCTGTGGTTGCACAGGAGGAGCTGGTGAATGATGCGCAGGCGTCATTGGCTGACGGTGAGGAGGAACTCTCTCTCACTAAGACGGAAGATTTGGGAACTGAAGTAGAGCTTGGTTCTGGAGTGATCGAAGGGATCGTGTTTGAGGGTCAGAGTGGACGTGGGATCGTGGGAGTGATCGTGGAGGTGCTCGACCTAGGGCTCTCTGCTCGTACCGATAGCACGGGGGCATACACGATCAAAGGGGTGAGTGCAGATACGTACACGCTGAGCTTTATTAAGTCTGGGTATCTCTTTGAGGAGCGTGAGGTGACGATTCTGAATACGAAGTCTCCATTCAAGTTAGAGGTGGGACTAGAGACGAAGCCGGAGGAGTCTGAGATGGATGCCTACCTCCTGGATGTATATGAGGTCGTAGAGGATTATGTAGATCCTTCTGAGGGATCCGCTCTGGATCTAGATCTCGACTCGACGCGTGATGGTGGTGGTCTCATTACAGGGATGGGGCAGGCTGATTTCTCTCGTCAAGGGGTGAGTGATGCTGGTGGAGCGATCTCTAAGGTGTCAGGTGCGAACATCGTCGATGGTAAGTACGCGGTGGTACGTGGTCTCGCGGATCGATACATCTCGACGACCTATAATGGAGCGGTGATCTCGAGTGCTGACCCGGTGCGTAAGGCGGTACAGCTCGATCTGTTCCCGACCTCCGGTCTAGAGGCGATCACGGTTGATAAGACGTATTACCATGCTCTGCCAGGTGACTTTGGTGGTGGTGCGATTGACCTTGTGCCTCGTAAGTTCCCAGAGGAGCGTATCTTAACGTATAAGCATACGATCACGCAGAGCTCCCTCTCTAGCGGGCAGACGATTCTGACACACCCTGATCGTGATCTAGGCTTGCTCGGTATCGATGCGGACGAGTATGCGATCCCGAACGATCTACTCTACTATGTAGATGCGGATGGGGTGACCCAATGGGCTGGCGATGCTGGATCTCCGTACACGGCTGCTGAGTTCACAGAGCGCTCACAGAGTCTGCTGGATCATGTGGTCTTACAACCTGATCGTGAGGATGGTGGGTTATGGCACTCGCATAGCTTTACCTATGGAGATGTGTTCACCTTTGATGAGGAGAAGCATAAGATCGGTTACCTCATGAACTTCAAGCAGTCGCAGCGTGAATCTGCGTATGCGGACTATGTCTATAATAACATCAGTCTTCAGGCGGCCGCTGACATCGCGGATGTGAGACAGAGTGATGTCTACACGAGCACACAGGAGGTGGATTGGTCTGCCTTTGGTGCATTCTCCTACAGTTATGATGACCGTCATACACTCTCGGCATCGATGTTCCGTAAGCGTAACTATGCGGATAACATTACCCATCTGACGAACCTGCAAGATCGTCAAGCCGATGGGTCGGAGTATGGAGGTCCGGTACAGGCTAACTACCTAGACACCTACACGGATAGTACGAGTGGTACCTATTATGGTGAGATCTACGAGGTGGATACGGTGATACGTGAGTATGATGTCCAGCAGATCAATGGACAGCATGAGCTCTGGGAAGGCGGTCCGACGATCTCATGGCAGCAGACGAACTCACAGGCAGCAGAGCTGCATCCATCGACATCTCAGTTTGAATATACCAAGATCGTCCTAGACGGTAATGCGGATCAGCTCGCGCTCCTCGATGAGTATGATACGGCTCTGACGACTGGGATGTATGGGGGAGGGACGATTGGCCGAGATTATGTGCAGGAGATTGATGATCTCTTAGCGTCATGGACAGATGCCTCTCCTGATACGGATTGGCGAGGGACTCGTGATACTCTCTTTGCTTTCCTTCTGGATCCAGCTTACACGGGGATCGATTACACCGATGCGATTGCCCGTGCTGAGGCGTATATCTTAGAGGTCGATGTACCTTCGGTAGGGTTTGGTGAAGGAGAAGCGGCCCTAGAGACGTGGTTGAATAATGTCTTAATCGAAGGGGAAGAGATTTACACGCTAGTATTGGCACAGATCGCGGGCTTCTCTCTCGGTCTACCGGTATCAGAGTTTGAGCGACTCGAGGTGAGAGAAGAGACGTCTGACTCGTACTGGAATGTCGATTATCCGCTCTTCCAGTCTGCGGATGAGGATGTGAAGCTGGTTGTTAACGCAGGTTGGCAGGAGTCTAAGACAGAGCGTGAGACTCGTGCGCGCCGTTATGACCTCCGCCATGTAGGAGATACGACGACGAGTGATTACTTCTATGAGCTCGTGGACGGTGCCTTCTCTCGCGGAGAGCTAGGATTAGAGAATTATAACTATCTCCGTGAAGCGATCGCGACCGGAAACAGTGTGGTAGAGCCTGGAGGGGTGAACAACGTCCTCAACCTAGATGGTGGTAGAATCATCGAAGCGATGTACACCGGAGCTGAGTTCAAGATGGACAACAAGACCCTCAAGGGTGGGGTGCGCTGGGAGAAGGAGACTCGCGACTTCGAGATCATTCAAGATCTGCCGAACCTGAACGTGGCGGCGGGAACCGAGTCTGGGTCTAAGGAGACGACGACTTGGCTGCCGTACCTGAACCTCTCAGGTTCTCTGTATGATGATACGGTGGACTTCCTCTTTGCGTGGTCACGTACGGTGGCACGCCCGAGTCTCTATGAGTTCATTCCTTCTCGTCGACTCGATTCTCTCTATGGAGTGGAGACAGTGGGTCAGTTTGACCTGATCGACTCTAAGGTGAATAACTATGACGTCTCACTCGGTGGTGATGTGAATGATCTGCTGAGTGTGCGAGTCAGTGGGTTCTACAAGCACATTGAGAATCCGATTTTCACCTCCGGTAATGCGATTCGTACTCAGCCAGCAAATGGTGATCTGGGTGAGATCTACGGGGTAGAACTAGAGGGGCAACTGGATGGAAGTGGTCCATGGGTGCTCAAGACGAACTACACCTACATCGACGGTCAGATGACGTATCGTAACCCGTCGGATACGACGAATACGGAAATTAAGTCGAGCTTCCCAGGTCAGGCCTCACATATCTTTAACACGAACCTTGGGTACGTGAATGATGATCGCGGAGTGTCGGCTAACCTGATTTATAACTTTGTAGGGCGTTATAATACAGTACTACCGCTCTTTTCGACACAGGACCCGGTGGTCAACGAGCCATTCCATAGTCTCGACTTTGTCGCGAACAAGACGTTCGAGTATAAGGATATGACTCTCACGCTAGGAACAGGGGTTCGTAACCTACTTGATAGAGAGCAAGAGATCTCCGTAGGGGGACTCACTGCGACGACGAACCAGAAGGGGAGAGAATACAGCATCAGTGCTGAGATGAGCTTCTAAACAATTTTGACAACTTTTTAACTACTAATTATGAAAAAACTAAAACAAGGATACAACCGCTTCTTGGGGTTGTTGTCTGGTATTGCCCTCTCCTGCAGCGTTGCGAGCGCTCAGAGTGACGTCAATATTACAAGTGCCGTGTATGATGGTACTTATTTTAATATCACCTTTGATGCTAACATTGGCAGTACCTATGTAGCGTATTACATGCTCGATATGGGTGCAGGTATCACAGATGTCACACCCTCTGCTATCTTAGAGGCCGATGAAGCGTCAGAGACATTCAGTATCGTACCAGTCAGTACGACTGAAGGGTATTACACGGTTTACGAGCTTACCTCTTCGTCATACTTTGATAATCTTCTGCCTACTGATGTAGACGTTGTTGCTAGTGTGGCAACCTACGACTCAACTCTAGGGGTGTTCGTGATCGATACTGATACGACCTTTACGAGTGATCAGACCTACCTTATCGCAGACCGAGTCTTCGTGAATGAAGGTGTTACACTGACGATCGAGCCTGGGACGACGATTTACTCGACCTTTGATGATCAGGATACGACTGACCGATCAGATGACCGAGTGGGCGCGCTGGTAGTCATGCAGGGTGCACAGATCTACGCGAACGGTGAAGAAGATAACCCTATTGTGTTCACTGCTATCGAGGATCTAGAGGCATTACGTGGCTCTGATATCGATGGTGATGGAGTGACCGCTACTGCACCAACTGTTAATGATGCTAGCCTCTGGGGTGGAGTCGTGATTCTTGGTAATGCACCAGTCTCGAACTACAGTTCTTCAGGCATCAATGATAATGCCGGTGAGATCGAAGGATTTGCCCCAGCCTTTGCCAATGATGGATCAGATGCGGATACGTTGATTGATGCGATCCAGTATGGTGGATCAGACTCTACGGATAATAGTGGGGTGTTTAAATACGTTTCGATCCGCCACGGTGGATACGAGTTCTC
>WTJZ01000065.1:0-2874 GCA_011524615.1 Akkermansiaceae bacterium
TCATTTCACGGTGGAATACGCCCTGAGAGGACTAGAAAAGCCGATGGCTGTCTCCGAATACCACCTTCATCTCCCCAAGGAAGAAGACCTCTGTCATCTCCTCACCCCTCGCGTAAGTAAAATACTATCCGACCAGGAAGAAATTTCGTGATTTAAGGGTCGCATCTCGGGGAAAAGGGGGTATGGCGTGGGGTTACGATGAATGCTACGACCAAACATACGCTGAAGTGGGACTTATTGCGTGCGGTGCCCTTGGGGGCGCTGGAGAGTATTGTGAACACCTTTGCGATCTTGGTGATGGTGCGTGTGTTCCAGGGGGATCAGATGGCTAAGGCGGCGGTGGCAGCAGCTTGGCCGACGGGGTTGTTGGTTAGTCTCTTCGTCGTACAGGGGGTGAGACAGAGTGGGGTGTCGGTGACGAAGGCGATGGCGTTTCTGAATGTGCTGTCGGCGATCGGGTTTGGGATGATCGCGCTGACGGATCATCATATCTCGGTGTATGTGATCGGGAATACGCTGGGCTCGATCGGATTGGCGAGTTCTCTGCCTCTGATGTCGCAGCTCTATCGAGTGCATTACCCCGATGAGAAGCGGGGGCGTCTCTTTGCGATTGGTGGGATCGTGCGCAAGGTGTTTGCGATCTCGGCGGCGCTGATCGGGGGCTGGTATCTTCGTCAAGATTTGGCGAACTTCAGGGTGTTGTTCGTGATCTTTAGTGGGTGCTGTTTGTTGGTGGCCTTTATCTCGACGCGCTTTGGTTCGTTCCATCTAGATCAGTCGAAGAAGGTAAACCTGTTCCATGCCTTTCGCCATGTGAAGCAGGATAAGGAGTTTCGCCACTTACTGATCTCATGGATGTTCCTCGGAATAGGTAATCTCCTAGGGATGTCTCTCTTCGTGGAGTATATTTCTAATCAGGCGTATGGGTATAACTATGATGAGTTTACCATCAGTATGATTACGACCTTTGTCCCGGAGGCGGCCTTCTTCTGTGTGGTGATGTTGTGGGGGGCGCTCTTTGATAAGTGGAACTTCTATCTCCTCCGTTCGATCATTAACATCTTCTTCGCGGCTGGCATCGTGGTCTATTACACGGGGCATGGGATGGCCTTCCTCGTCACAGGGATCGCGCTCTGGGGGATCGCTAAGGCCGGCGGCAATGTGTGCTGGAGTCTCTGGGTGACGAAGTTTTCTAAGCCGAAGTATGTGGCGGAGTACATGAGTGTGCACACCTTTCTGACGGGGTGGCGTGGCATCGCCTCACCCTTTATCGCGATGCCGTTGGCGCTGGTGATCGGCGCGCACTGGATCGCGATTATTGGGGGAGGCTTAATCGTGATCGCGACGATCATGATCGCGCCTAAGATTCGGTTCGAGACGAAGAGGCGAGAGGGGATTCAACAGGAGCCCGATCCGAGGCCGCGTGGATAAATACTTGCACAGAGTGACGGATGAAGTCACAACAGTGGTAAGATGTCTGTAATAGTAAATGAAGAGGGAATCGGAGATGCGATCGAGAAGATCGCAGAGCAGTTAAAGCCTATCGTCGCGGGAAAGACGACCGCCTTCATCGGGCTCAAGAGTCGTGGTGATATCGTAGCGGAGCGTCTGGTCACGATCCTAGCGGAGGATGACTCTGCTAGTCTCCTCCTAGGAGCCCTAGATGCGTCACTCTACCGAGATGATCTCTCGCGCCTGCGGAAGTCACCTAAGCTCCAGGGGACGGAGATCGACTTTGATCTAGACGATGCGCATGTGATCTTGGTCGATGATGTCTTATACTCGGGTCGTACCATTAGAGCTGCGCTGGATGCGATCACGGACTACGGACGTCCTGAGAAGATCGAGCTCGCTGTATTAGTCGACCGTGGGCATCGTGAGCTCCCGATCGAGCCGAATTATGTGGGGATAAGTCTTGAAACCGAGAAGTCAGACAATATTAAGGTCAACTTAGCCCAAGAGGAAGAGGCTGTAGAAACCATCGAACTGAACCCATAAGCGACTCTGTATGAAAGACTTACTAGATATATCATCGCTCTCCCAAGAGGAGCTGATCACCCTGCTCGACAATGCGGTGCAGATGAAGGATATCTTCACCCGCTCAGTCAAGAAGGTCCCGACGCTCAAGGGGCGTACGGTATTAATGCTCTTCTATGAGAACAGTACGCGCACCTCGACCTCGTTCGAGATCGCGGCTAAGCGTCTGTCGGCAGACGTGACGAAGTTCGATATCAATACCTCCTCGGTACAGAAAGGGGAGTCGGTGAAGGAGACGATCGATACACTGGAGGCGATGCGCTGTGAGTATGTAGTGGTGCGTCACCCGATGGCTGGCTTTGCTCGTAACCTCTCTAAGATGACGAACATGTCGGTGATCAATGCGGGGGATGGACGCCATGCGCACCCGACTCAGGCACTGCTCGATGCCTTTACCGCGCGTGAGGCTCTCGGTACGTCGGATCTCGCAGGGAAGCGTATTCTCATTACTGGAGATGTCCTCCATAGTCGGGTGGCACGCTCGACGAGCCAAATCTTTGCCCGTCTCGGGGCGGAAGTCGCCTTCCTCGGACCAGGGTCGCTCTTGCCAAAGAATTCACCTTACCGTCACTTTACGAACTACGCGGAGGCGATGGCATGGGGGCCAGAGATCTTGTATCTGTTACGCGTTCAGATGGAGCGTCAGAATGCACCGTTCTTCCCGAGCAATGGGGAGTATCACAAGCTCTTTGGGGTGACAAAGGATCGTCTCTCCGAGATCTCGGATAAGGGGATCTTCCTGATGCACCCGGGACCGTTTAACCGCGGCGTGGAGATCTGTGATGATGCGGTCGAGTATGAGCGCAGTCTGATCAATACTCAGGTGGAGAACGGAGT
>WTJZ01000065.1:2974-13898 GCA_011524615.1 Akkermansiaceae bacterium
GAACTCTAGCGCATTGTGTTCCGTTAGCGATTATTCTGATCTTGGGGCTCATTGGTGGGATGGTGATTCCGGGGATTGACTTCTTCCGTGACCATACGGAGCTCCCGTGGTGGCGTCGTCAGCCGGAGTATTGGATGCTGGGGCTAGAGGTGATTCTTGGGACGGGCTCGTTGGCCTTCTTTTGGAAGCATTACGAGCTGCAGTGGTCTCGCTGGGTGTGGTTTGGGGCCGTGATGGGAGCTGTGGGGATCGGATTTTGGATCTTGCCGACTCAGATTTACGATTGGATGAGACTAGAGGGGGAGGCCCCCTTTGTCTTACACTACCTCGGGGTGCAGGCTCGTCTGGATGGGTTTGATGCGAGTCTCTTCGAGCAGGGATCAGGTGCTTGGTGGGTGGCTGTGATCACGCGCTTTTGGCGGGCAGTGGTGCTAGTTGCATTGGCTGAGGAAATCTTTTGGCGTGGATTCTTGATGAGATACCTGTTGGATATGGATGGCCCTGCGGGGAGATTCTGGAAGGTGCCGTTTGGTAAGCCGAGCTGGATGACCTTTGGAGTAGTAACCTTCCTCTTTATGATGGCACATGCTCCAGTAGATTATCTGGGGGCGATTATTTATGGTTCCTTGACGTATTGGGTGACCATTAGGACGCGGAGCTTACTCGCCGTAGTCGTCATGCATGCAGTGGCGAACTTACTCATGGGGATCTATGCCTTACAGTTTGGCAAGTATGGTCTCTGGTAAGATTCTTCAGTTTTTGACTTAACAGGGAGCACTTTCGGCCTTAACACTTCGGCATGAAAGTTGGATTAGCACAGATTAATGCTACAATTGGTGACTTCCAGGGGAATGCCAAGAAGCTGGTAAACGCGTATCGAGGCGCTCTCGACGCGGGTGCGGAACTGGTGATCTCTCCAGAGCATAGCCTGATCGGATACCCTCCGCGCGATCTCCTCTATAAGTCACGGTTCATCTCACAGTCAAAGGCTGTTCTCGAGGAGATGGCTAAGGAAGTGGGGGAGGTGCCTCTCCTCGTCGGCTATGCGGATCAGTCTGAGGGTGTAGGTAAGCCATTCACTAACTCTGTTGCGATCCTACATCTGGGCAAAGTAGTGGGACGTAGAGATAAGACACTCCTGCCGAACTATGACGTCTTTGATGAGCGTCGTTATTATCAACCAGCTTCCGAGAACCTCGTATGGGAGTTTAATGGAACACGCATCGGCATTACGATCTGCGAAGACATTTGGACGGAGGATTTCCTCCATCACCCTCTCTACGAGACGAGCCCAGTAGATGGTCTGATTGAGCAAGGAGTCGATCTCATTGTGAATCTGAGTGCGTCTCCATTCAGTACTGGTAAGCAGGAGCGCCGTGTCGCGCTGCTAGAGTCGGTCGCGAAGAAGGCTGCCGCTCCGCTGTTCTACTGTAATGCGGTGGGCGGTAATGACCAGCTCGTCTTCGACGGTGGGTCTATGGCCTTTTGTCAGAAAGGGGAACTCATCGGGCAGGCGTCACAGTTCTCTGAGGAGACGGTCGTCATCGAGAGTCATGCTAAGACGATCTCACTGGAGCAACAGCATCCGATGGAGGAGATCTATAATGCGCTCGTACTGGGGTTACGTGATTATGCCCGTAAGTGTGGGTTTAAGAAAGCATGTCTAGGCCTCAGTGGAGGCATCGACTCTGCGCTAACGGCGGTTCTCGCCTGTGATGCGCTCGGGGCTGAGAATGTCCATGGTCTGACGATGCCGAGCCCATTCTCCTCTGAGGGCAGTGTGAACGACTCTCTCCAAATCGCGAGTAAGCTCGGGATGCGATGTGATCGGGTCGAGATCTCAGATACCTTTGCCTCGGTCAAAAGTGCGATGCAAGTGCCCTTTGATGGAGCTGCAGAGGATGTAACGGAGGAGAATATGCAGGCGCGGATCAGAGGGCTCTACCTCATGTCTCTGTCGAATAAGACGGGAGCTCTCCTCCTCACGACAGGGAATAAGAGTGAGCTCGCAGTAGGGTACTGCACGATCTATGGTGATATGTGTGGGGGCCTCGCGGCGATCAGTGATCTACCAAAGACTACCGTCTACGAACTCTCCCGCTGGATCAACCGTGAGGATGAGATCATCCCATGGAATACGATCGAAAAGCCACCAAGCGCAGAGCTCCGCCCTGATCAAACTGACCAGGACAGTCTGCCTGAGTATGACGTGCTCGATACCATTCTGGAGAAGTATGTGGAACAGGATAAGTCTGCCGATGAGATCATCGCGGAGACCGGGTACGAGGAGAGCCTAGTCCGCTGGGTTCAGCGCCGTGTGGATCTCAATGAGTGGAAGCGTAAGCAAGCCGCTCCAGGGCTACGCGTCACGGGCAAGGCCTTTGGGATGGGGCGCAGAATGCCACTCGCACAGCGATATTCGGGGTAATTCTGCCCGCAACTGGCTTTTTACTTTATCCCTGTGGGTAAAGTGTGAATGTTGGGAATAAGTAAACACAATGATTCCATGTCCGAAGGAAAAAAAATAGCATCTCTCTGGGAGAACTTGAACCATGAGAGAGGGGGCAAGACGAAGCGAATACTGGTCGTCTCGCTGTCCATCCTCGTGGTCCTCTTGTTGTTATGCCTTATTCTGAGCGGGGTGTGGTCTCATCATAGCACGGAGCGCCGAAAGGCGGCGTATCTCAAAGAAATCGAACTCTTCATTAAGAATAAGAAGTTCGAGCGTGCAGCGGAGTCAATCCAGATCACCAAGGAGTTGATCCCGGATCATCCTCAGTTACAGGTGCTAGAGCGTTCTTACCATCGGGTAAAGGCAGTGGACCGGATCGAGAAGGAGGTCGAGGCTGAGATCCAGCGCCGAAACTGGGAGTCAGCTCGTACGCTGCTCTCTGAGATCACGGTGCATGATCAGGCCTATGATACCGCGATCACATTGCAAAAGATCAATGCAGGAGAGCTCGCCCACCAGACATCAGGCTACCTTACCGAACTTCGCCAAGCTCGTGCAGAAGGTGATCTACCGAATATTGTTAAGCTCACCCAGACGCTCTTATCTCTGAATCCGCAGCATGCCTCGGCAGCACGATGGCAGGAATATGGTAATCAGGCAGAGGCCGAGATGCGTGGCAATGAGCAAAAGGCCGAAGCGCTCTTCCGCCAAGCCCAACAACTTGATAAGGGCGTCTATAATGAGCAGGTCCTCTTCCTCGCTAATCAGGCGCGGAAGACGGGATCTAAGCCTGTCTATACGGAGTTCTATGATAAGGTGAAGCAATACCCGAGGGTCTTTAAGTACCCTGGGGAGTTCTCTAATCTACAAGATGCGATCGATCTCGCACGTCCTGTGGATTCGATTCGGGTCGCGCCAGGTTCGCACTTCTCTCCCATTATCGTGAATAAGGAGGTCCGTCTCTATGGGGAGTCTGCTGGAGAGACCATTCTTCACTGCTCTGGCAAGCACTCATCGGTCATCTACATCGGGCCTAAGGGAAATCTCAAGGCGAACAACCTCGTCATCAGGCACTCCGAATTGGCTAAAGGTGAGGAAGCGTTCTCGCTGGTCGTCGTCGAGGGGCAGGCGAGCTTTGCCTCGTGTATCTTCTATGACTCCTCTGCTCATGGGCTCCATGTGATCGATGGTGGGCAGACTCTCCTAGAGTCATGCCGGGTAGAGGGTAATCGATGGGACGGCATCGCCGTCAGTGGCGCAGGGAGTCAGTTGACGACCGATGGATGTATCATTACCCGAAACGAGCACCACGGGATCGACGTCTGGGATGGTGGACAGCTTACCTTTGACCAGTCATTCTCAGAGGAGAACGAGCGCTCAGGAGTTTTTGCCACTAATGAGGTCCAACTGTCCCTGTCTCAATCCACATTGAGACGCAATCTACACGCGGGTCTCACTCTGCATAACCCTACTCGGGTAGAGATCCAGGAGTGTGAGTTCAGCGCTAACCATAAGAGCGGGGTGTACGGAGCTGGCGGCGGAGAAGTCTCATTCTCAGAGTGTAATGTCTATGACAATTCCTTCGCTGGAGTCATCATGGCAGAGGGGGCCGAATGGACTGGGCTAGAGAGTATCGATTATAGAGATAATAGAGGGGAAAACCTCATTAGCGATTACGACGGCTCACGCCAACTCTACGCTGAAGTTCCGCCTGAACCTGCAATCGTTGTAGAGGAGACTACTGTTGAGGAATCCTCACCAGAGACCGCAGATGACACTCAAGCAGCGGTCGTCGTGGATGAGGGCGCTGACGATACTCAGGATGGAATGCCAGAGAACGAAGTGATTCCACAGGCTGCGATCGTGGTAGAGGATACAATTAAAGTTGATGAAGCCCCTGTACCTGCTATCGTTGTAGAGGATGCTAACGATAATCAGTAAGTGATGGTTTGCTCGTAAGGAATGATTAGATATGAATAAGGCTCAAATCCCCATTATCGTCAAAAAGGTTCTGTCCATTAATCCTATTTTGATTTTGACCATGTACGCGCTCTTGGTCTTTAGCGTTAGTGTGATTGAGAGCGCGGCTCGTCACCAGTCTCAAGGAGGAGAGTTTTTTGCGGATCGTCAGATCCTCTGGATCGTACTGGGGTCAGTCGTGTATCTGATCACGGCCTTGATCGATTATAAGTGGCTCAAGTGGCTGTCGGTACCGATGTACCTGGTGGCGATGATCATGATGCTGGTCGTGTTAGCCAAGGGGAGTTCGGTGCACCAGATCTCTCTCGGGGGGATATCCTTTCAGCCGACGCAGTTAATGATTGGGGCTGGTATTTTACTAGTGGCCTTATTGTTCGAGCAGTTGCCCTTGTGGAAGTCGTGGTTCAGTCACCCCTTCGTGAAGCTAGCGCTGGTGGCGGTCTTTTGTGGGATTCCATTCCTGATGGTCGTGAAGTCTGGTGATATGGGGTCTGCACTCGTATGGGGGCCGATCGCGATTGTGAGTCTCTTTGTCGGAGGGATTCCCTATCGTTATCTGAGTACGATGGCGATAGGTGCGATCGGAGTCTTGCCTCTCCTATACTACATCGTTCTCCCGGTAGTCTCCGATCGGGCAACTGGTCGTATCGACCAATACATCGCCATGATGCAGAATGACGGGGAGGTAGAGTATAATGATGATAACTATGCGATCCACCATGTAACGACGGCGATTGGTAAGGCTGGGTACAAGGGCGTGGGCCTCAATGCTCAGCTCGAGGGGCAACCTGGGGCCGTTCATGCGAATGGGTATATCCCTAAGGATACCGCCCATAATGACTACATCTTTGGCGTCATCGGGGAGGAACTCGGGTTCCGTGGCGGTGCGCTTTTAATTGGCGCCTTCTTCTTCATGATCATGATGTGTCTACTGGTCGGGTTGATGGCTAAGGACGCATACGGCTTAATGGTCTGCGCCGGAGTGGCGACCCTTATTTTTGCCCACGTCTTTGAGAACATTGGGATGTGCATCAGGGTAATGCCGATCACTGGTATTCCTCTTCCCTTCGTGAGCTACTCGGGATCTTTTACTCTCATTTGTATGCTTTTGATGGGGTTCGTCCAGAGCATCTGGGTGCACCGTAAGGAGTACACCACCGAGAAGGAGAGCGACAGAAGGCGTGTACGCTTACTGAATCTCTAATCGCGAGAGCAGTTCGAGCAGGCTTGGGTGTGTTACATCCAGTACCGAGTCATCGATCTGGGAGATGGGGGCAGCTCCAATGAGGGAGTTGCAGACCAGTCCGGCTTCCCACCCTCCATGGTTGAGTGCAGATACCTTCAGCGGGATGTGTAAGCTGGCGAACTGGTTGATGAGGGAGGCGCGTTGGACTCCTGGCAGTCCTTGTAGACTCAGATCCGGAGTGAACCATTGTCCTTGTTGATAGAGGAAGAGATTACTCGTCGCACACTCGATCAGGTGACCTGATTCATTGATGAGCAGAGCATCGTCATATCGCTCTTGCTTAGCGATTCGGTTAGCAAGCATGTAGCTGGAGTAGCTGGCGGACTTATGTGATGCGAGGGGGCAATTCACGTCCGCGGCTTTCACCGAGCGTAGTGAGACGGGTGAGTGTGCTCTCGTGTACGGGGAGGTCGAGATGCTGAGAACAGATGGTAGGGTCGCATCGCTGGTGTAGCTCTCGGCGCTGACTGCTAGACGTACGCGCGCTTCTGCGAGATCATTCTTATTGATCAGATCTAGGGTGGTAGCCCTGACCTCCTCTGAGGAGTACGGTAATGCGAGTTGGTAAAAGGAGGCACCACGCTCTAGACGCTCCCAATGCTCGTTCCAGAGTCGTAATTGTCCCTCGAGGGCATAGATAGTTTCAAAAATACCGTATCCATGTAAAAATGCACCCGTATGAGTAGACATATGAGGTGCATTTGTATATTGACCATTTACCCAAGCCCAATATGATCGCGCTGACATTAGCTAGATCTAATCAGCTACTATGCTCACAATCAATATTTTACCACTATGCGACACCTTAAACTTCTCCTTTTATTAGCTCTACCTCTAGCGGTTGTGTCATGCGCCTCTAGTTCTAAGGTTGCTCAAGGCAGTAAAGCCCCGACCAAGGCTGAAATTCTCTTTCAAAAAGCGAGCAAGCTGGAGAAGAAAGGTAGCTGGAAGGCCGCAGCGAAGAAGTATGAAGATGTGGTTGAGCAGTACCCAACCTCCAAGGTCGCCTCTACTGCGGCATATCGCGTGGGTCAAAACTGGGAAAAGGCAAATAAGCCACAGAACGCCTTCGATGCCTACCAGACATACATTACTCTGTTTCGTAATGGGGCGAAATACTCTGAGGCTCTAGACTCTCAGTCAGACATCGCCTTTAAGGCGGCTAAGGGAGGCTTGAACAAGCGCTTCCTCGGCCTCAAGTCGGAACTCACTTATGCGCAGGTCACTGGTCTACTCAATAATGTGATCAGCAATGCTCCTGCTTCCGACCTGGCTGCTCGTGCACAGTTCGAGATCGGTGCCTACGCGGAGAAGCAGGAAAGAACAGGGGAGTCTGTCGCCGCCTTCTTCAAGCTCGTAGATAGTTACCCTAACCATAAGCTCGCTCCAGAGGCAACGTACCGTGCGGGCTTAGCGCTCTCTGGATACTCTCAGGAGCACAGCGAAAACAGCAGTAACCTCTATAAAGCTAAGTCTACTCTAGAGGATCTGATCCAGCAGTACCCATCCTCATCTCAGGCGAGTAAGGCGCGTAAGCTGCTAAAGGAGATCGTCAAACTGGATAATGAGAGAACCTTTGAGGTCGCAACCTTCTATGAGAAGAAGGGTAAGTATGATTCCGCGAAGTACTATTACCAAGAGCTCATCGATCGTACTAAGAGTAGTGATCAGCTCCACCAACAGGCTCAGAAAAGACTTAAGAACCTACCATAATGCGTAGTCTCTTCTCCATCGCCCTTATTTCTCTCTTGTTCCTGACGGGATGCGGATACCGCTTAGGCGGGAGTAAGCCGAGTACCTTGTCTCATGTGTCGCACATCCAAGTGATGCCGGCGGAGAACATGACACAGTATCCGCGGCTCTCCGCTCAGTTAGCGAACCATCTGACGGATGCTCTCATACAAGACGGACTCTATAAGGTCGGTACAGAGAACAATGCCGATGCTTACCTACAGACGACCATCTCGTCAGTGGGTATTAATCAAATCCGAGGATCTCGAACAACCCCACTGTTCCCTGAGGAGTTATTACTTCGTATCCAGGTGCAGTGGCAAGTAGTTGATATGGAGACCGGCCAGAGCCTTCAAACGGGCAAGGAGATCGCTCGAACTCGTTTCTTCATGTCCGATAATTTCCAAAACGCACAGAACAATGCCTTTCCTGATGCATTGAGCCGTGTGTCTCGCCAGATTGTTTCTTCCCTCTCTAATTCTCTGTAGTGAAAGATACCCCCACAGAACCTCAGATTTACTTTGTTCCCACTCCGATCGGGAATCTCTCAGACATCACGACCCGCGCAGTGGAGGTCCTCTCCTCATGTGATCTGATCGCATGTGAAGATACCCGCCATACGAAGCGCCTGCTTGCTCACCTGGATATTCACAAGCCTTTGATGAGCTTTAATGCTCAATCGGAGGAGCGTAAGATTCCTGAACTCATCGAGCGGATTCAGAGTGAAGAGTTGACGCTGGCCGTGGTTAGTGATGCGGGAATGCCTGCGGTCTCTGATCCTGGGCAACGTCTCATTCAGACCTGTTTAACCGAGGAGATTCCTTACACGGTCTTACCTGGGCCGAGTGCCGTCTTGACCGCTTTAGTTGGTTCGGGCTTTCCGGCTCATCACTTTACCTTTGGCGGCTTCTTACCAATGAAGAAGGGGAAGAAGCAGAAGCTCATGCAGGAGGCTGTTGGCTTCGATGGGACCACATTATTCTTTGAGTCTCCTCACCGTCTCCCCACCGCACTCAAGCTCCTTGCTGAGGTAGCCCCTGAGCATCCGGTATGTGTAGCGCGAGAGTTGACGAAGTTATTTGAGACTTACCATCGTGGTACTGCGCAAGAGTTGTCGGACTACTTCTCAGAGCGTCCGCCCAAAGGAGAGATTGTGTTACTGATCGCTCCTCAGAGTTATATTATCCCAGCAAAGCTTGCGGATAAGAAATAGAAGTGATAATTTAATCCCTCATGCTTGCCTTTTCGACTTGTTGGAACACTGGAGACCATAACGATGGTGAAGATCTGATTACTGAGATCCTAGAGCTCGGGTTTGATACGATCGAGCTCAGTCATGGGATGACGATTACTAAGGTTCCGGGCATCCAACGTGCCTTTGATCAAGGCATGTTTAAGTGCTGCGGTGTGCACAACTTCTTTCCTTCTCCAGTGGAGGTCATGATGGATGCTCCTGATGCATATGAGTTTACCTCCTTTCGGAAGCATGAGCGAGACCGAGCGTTTAAGTTGACATTACAGACTCTAGATGAGGCGGCTCACTTTGGTGCTCAGTATGTCGTCTTACACATGGGCTCGAACCATAAGATGCCGAGTAAGAAATGGTCTAAGGTGCTCGAGAGCATGATCAAGGAGGAGAAATTCAATGAGAAGAAGTTCTATAAGCATCGTGATAAGTTCGTGAAGAAGCGCGCGAAGACCGCCGAGATCTATATGAGGCGTGCGACGTACTTCCTGGAGCAGCTCGAGCCGAAGGCGCGTGAGATCGGGGTCAAGCTCGCTATCGAATCTCGCTCTCATTATGAACAAGTCCCTACCGAGCCTGAGATGTGTACCCTGATGAACCATTTCTCCGAGAGCGACTATGTAGGGTACTGGCATGACTTTGGTCATGTGCAACGTAAGGATAACTTAGGTCTCCTGGATCATGCGCAGTGGTTAACGAGTATGCAGCCTCAACTCATCGGGGGGCACCTACACGATGTACGTTGGCCTACCCGAGATCACCGCGTGCCCTTTCAGGGATCGATCGACTATAATGCACTGATGGGGCACTTCACTCCAGATATGCCACTCGTTTGGGAACTCTCCCCGAGCCGCAAGGCTGAGGATATCAAGCTCGCTCTGGATAAGTGGAAGCAACTGTATCCACACACGGTATAAGGAGCAACGACCTATCGGTGGAGCAAAGGGGATCGTTTTGCCCTTAGAACTGGAGTTTAATTTACAAAACTACTGCGACTTTACTCATGATTTTTGATTGTCGATTGGCATCCGCTAGGGCACTTCTCATCGTATGATTTCTGAAGCACCAAAACCGAGCGACCAACTCTTATCTACCGTAGCACAACTAAAGCCGCCGTTCTATTTGATTGATGAGGCGGCTCTGGTTACTAATTTAGAAATCCTCCGTGACGTGGCAAATCGCTCAGGGGCAAAAATCGTGTTAGCCCAGAAGGCCTTTGCTCAACCTCAGCTCTACCCCCTGATCGGTCGCTACCTCGATGGCGCATGTGCTTCTGGTCATTGGGAGGCTGAGTTAGCACGAACCCATCTTCCAGAGGAGGCCGAGGTCATTACCTGCTCTCCTGCATATAATGATGAAGACATCTCGGCTCTCTTACCCATCAGTGACCATCTCGACTTTAATTCCTTATCTCAATGGAGTCGTTACCGGGAGCAATGCTTGTCTTACCGAGTAGAACATCACTCTTCGATTCATTTCGGATTACGCATTAATCCAGAATTCTCAACAGGGGAGACGCCACTCTATGATCCCTGTGCTTCTGGATCACGACTGGGCATTACGGTGGAGCAACTCAGAGGCTGTGAACTTCTTGATGGTATCAGTGGCCTGCACTTTCATACTCTCTGTGAGCAAGGTCTTGATGATCTTGCCGATACGATTCAAGCAGTCGAGGAGAAGTTTGGATGGCTCCTCAGCCAAGAGCAAATCTGTTACCTGAATCTCGGAGGGGGGCACTGGATTACCAAGGACGGGTATGATCGTGAGGGGCTCGTCCGTCTCATCCAAGAACTCACCACTAAGTATCAGTTACAGGTGTACCTTGAACCAGGCGAGGCCGTTGCGATCCATTCTGGTATTTTGGTGGGAACTGTTCTCGACCTACATCGTAATGGCGATGTGACCAACGCCATCCTAGACCTCTCCGCGACAGCTCATATGCCCGATGTACTAGAGATGCCATACCGACCAGATGTCTATCTAGACGGAACGCTAGCACTAGAGAGCGGAGAGCACCTGTACCGACTGACTGGCAATACCTGTCTCGCCGGAGATCAGATTGGCGACTACGCTTTCCATCGCTCCCTCCAGGTAGGTGATCAAATCGTATTCAATGACATGGCACACTACACCATGGTCAAGACAACCTTCTTTAATGGCGTCAAACACCCTGCGATTCACCTGCACCACACGGATGGCTCTCTCTCCACTCTTCGCGAATACTCCTATCAAGATTACTTAGCACTGAAGAAGTAAGAGTTCACAGTTC
>WTJZ01000311.1:0-13862 GCA_011524615.1 Akkermansiaceae bacterium
TCACCCCGTTCGTCGTCTTATCCCACAAGAAGTAGCTACCACCTCCTGCCGCTAGACTCCCATTCAGACACCCCGCAAAGTGCGGCCACCCACCAATATTCAGAGGATCATCGGCAAAACTCTGCCCGATCGTCAAATGCCACTTACCAAAGTGAGCCAATGAGTAGGAAACCGTATCATCAGACGCAAATGCTCTCGGTAGGGTAAACTCCCCCGCCATCAACTGACCATCACTCGCCGTCACCGCAGCTCCCACCCCATGCTGGTAAGGTTGCCTCCCCGTCAGGATCGAAACCCGAGTGGGAGAACAGGTAGGGTGAGCGTAGGCATTCTCAAACCTCACCCCTGTCTCCATTAAGCCATTAATATGAGGAGTCGCAGGTAATACCGCCCCCACCTCTGCATTATACAGATCATGGCTATCGATCCCCATGTCATCCGCAATGATCAGCAAGACATTAGGAGACTGAGCCCACAACGACCCAGTCAACAACAGACAGACACATAGAATCCAAGACATACAAGATGATGTAACCACGCGACCCATCACTAGTTGCATAGGGAATTCAGAATTCTTGTATCATCCAGACCTAGCCCAATAATCTCCTCTTAGCGAATGAGAGGAGAGTCTGCTTGAGCGCTGGCTGGGAAGCGGCGAGGAGCCACTTGAGTATGAGGATGCCGAAGCCGTATTTGGCGACTTGCTGGCGCTCTTTTTCTCGTTGCTTCTGCTTTCTTTTACGCTTTGAGGTTTTGCCTAAGACCAGGGTGAGGAGGACTGCACCTCCGAGGCCTATTAAGAAGGGCTTGAGCGGGACACGCTTGGAAAGCGAGGCTATCGGTTGCGCGACTTGTTTCAGTTGCGCGAGCACTGCGGGCGCCTGCTTCGTCACGCCTGAGGAGAGCACCTGTTGGAGGAGACCCTTCGATGAGCTTGAGGACTGTGCTAAGACGAGATTGCGTACTTGTTGCACCTGTTCCAGCTTCACAGGGAGAGCACCCTGCATACGCTCTGCCGAAGCTGAGATGCGAGTACGCTTTTCGATTATTGCTCTGACGAGTTGCTCTTTTCTTTCTTGGAGAGTTTCTGCAGCCATGTGTTGTACTGTTTGAATTCCTGGATCGAGTGGGAGAAGAAGGCCTGCTCTGGTTTACGCTTGAGCTTCTTAGAGAGTTGTAGAATCACGACTAAGAAGATCACACTAAAGAGCAGAGCCACGAGATGCCAACTAAAGGGTTGTAAGAACTCTGGGAGCACCCCTTGCAACAAGATCCCTAGAGCGGAGATCACGGTCACTAAGAGAGTCGCCGAGAGGAAAAAAGCCATGAGCCCTAGAGCGACTCCAGAGATCGCCTTCTGCTTCACGTATTCCGCACACTCGATCGCTTCGATCTGAATCAGCTCCGCATGAATCTTTGAGAGCTCCTGGAACTCCGTCTTCATGGCATTGGCCTCAGCCTTCGTATTCTTAAATAAGTCGAGAAATTTCATATTGCTCAAAAAAGCAAGGCCACCATTCCTCGCTCAGAAGAATCGGTGACCTTATTCTAATGCTCAGGGGAGCTTACTTACGCATGAGGAGCCCAAGTACGAAACCTGTGCCTAACGCAATCAACGCAGACTTAGTAGGGTTCTCATTGATGTAGTCCTCTACTTGGCCTTGGATTTCCTTAGCCTTTACCTTGGTAGTGTCGAATTGGACAGATGCGGTCTCACGGAGTTGGGCGGTCTTCTCGGTAGCGACCTCCTTGAGTTGCTGTGCCTTTTGTACGGCTACTTCCTTGAGTTCTTCACCTTTGACACTCGTTGTTTTCTTAAGCTCTTCAGCCTTAGTCGCAGCTTGTTCTCTGAGAGCTTGTGCGCGTTCCGCAGCAGCTTCCTTGAGCTGGTTAGCACGCTCTACTGCCGTCATAGAAGACGGAGCCGCGTCAGATGGAAATGTATTATCGCTCATATCTGAGAAATTTTTAACAAAAAAAACGCTCTGTTGACCAGAGCGTTTTTTGTGAATCTTTTGTCAGAGACCGGATACCTTGCTGAATTAAGCAGCGGCAGTATCCTTAACGATCTTAGGTGGCTCATCTCCGAGGACCACCTTATCATTGATGATCACCTTATTGACATCCTCTTGAGAAGGGATCTCGAACATCACATCTAGCATGATGGCCTCAATGAGAGAACGGAGAGCACGTGCGCCCGTGCCGCGCTTAACGGCAGACTTGGCAAGTTCTTCCAGTCCTTCTGCAGTGAACTCGAGTTCTACACCTTCTAGCGCGAGTTGCTTGCGGTATTGCTTCACAAGAGAGTTCTTTGGCTCAGTTAAGACCTTAACGAGATCAGCTTCAGAGAGCTTTGTGAGAGCGGTAATGACAGGCAGACGTCCAATGAACTCAGGAATGAGCCCAAAGTGAAGGAGGTCCTCTGGTTGCACCTTACTCATGAGCGCGATCTCATCGATATCGGCATTTTCCTTATTCGACTCAACACTCTGGAATCCTAGGCTCCCCTTACCTGATCGGCGACGGATGATCTCCTCGATCCCGACGAAGGCACCACCACAGACGAAGAGAATCTTACTCGTGTCTACCTGGATATACTCCTGCTGAGGGTGCTTACGGCCGCCCTGTGGTGGCACGTTACATACTGTTCCCTCGAGAATTTTGAGCAGGGCCTGTTGCACCCCTTCCCCAGAGACATCACGCGTGATCGAGACATTTTCGGTCTTCCGTCCGATCTTATCGATCTCGTCGACGTAGATAATACCGCGCTCGGCCTTCTCGACATCAAAGTCACAGGCCTGCAAGAGTCTGAGGATAATATTCTCTACATCCTCACCCACATATCCAGCCTCTGTTAGTGTCGTCGCATCCACGATCGTGAATGGAACATCTAGGACACGGGCGAGACTCTTAGCGAGGAGGGTCTTACCTGACCCTGTTGGTCCGAGTAAGAGGATATTAGATTTCTCCAATTCGACAGATCTGAGATCCGCTGGCACGACTGCGCCGTCTTGGAAGATTCTCTTGTAGTGGTTGTGTACTGCGACAGAGAGCACCTTCTTAGCCACTGTCTGTCCGATGACATGATCATCAAGACGGGCCAGAATATCAATAGGCTTGAGAGAGACTGCAGCCTCTTCAGCATTGCTCTCTGCCTTGATGGTAAAGTCGTCAACAGCGTCGTCGCCCAACTCCTTATGAAGGATCGTTGAGCACACACTGATACATTCATTACAAATGTAGACCCCAGGCCCAGCAATTAACTTGCGAACCTCCGAGTGGCTCTTTCCGCAGAAAGAGCACATTGTTAGATTAGATGGTTTAGCCATGTACCTGAGGTAGATAGATCCTTACTTAGGAATCTCGTTCAGCTCGAGTACCTTGTCCACGATACCGTAGTCTGCAGACTCCTGAGCTGTCATGTATTTGTCACGAGAAGCGTCATTGATGAGCTCCTCTTTATCCTTACCTGTATGAGTAGCGAGGATGCCATGGAGGCGATCGTTCAGTCCATACATGAACCCGACCGTACGCTCCACATCCATTGCTGTTCCCTGAGCACCACCAGATACCTGGTGAATCATCACATGAGAGTTAGGTAGGCAAAAACGTTTTCCTTTAGTCCCAGCAGTCAATAGAACCGCACCCATCGATGCACAGATTCCGATACAGTATGTGTTCACATCACAGGTGATGAACTGCATCGTATCATAGATCGCGAGACCAGCTGTTACAGAGCCCCCAGGAGAGTTGATGTAGATATGGATATCCTTCTTAGGATCTTGCATCTGGAGGAAAAGCATCTGTGCAATTACAGAATTTGCCACTCCATCATCGATCCCCGTACCGATGAAGATGATACGATCCTTGAGAAGACGCGAGTAAATATCATACGCACGCTCTCCACGACCATCTTGCTCGATTACGGTTGGGATATAATAGCTGTTCTCAAAGGACGGTGCCGTTGAGCCTTGGGAAAAAGGATTATTCATTGTCATTTGTCTCTTCTTTAGCGTCTTCCTCAGTAACATCTGCTTGTTCAACGAGGAATTCTACAACTTTTTCCATGAGAAGTGATTGGCGCACTTGGTAATCGTTTCCTGATTTCTTCAGTTCCTTAAGTGCCTTCTGTGGGTCTTGACCTGATTGGTATGCCTGCATTGCAACCGCTTGAACGATCTCTTGCTCTTCTACCTCGATCTCCTCCAGCTCAGCAATCTTCTGCATGATGAAGTGGTTTCTGAGTGATTTCTCAGCGTTTGCCGCTGCAGTCTCGATGATGTTCTCTTGCATCTTAACAACATCTTCTTCCGCCATTCCGTACTGCATGCCTTGGCGTACTAGAGCGTCTGCTTGTCCTTGTGTCTCAGAAGTAAGCATGTCTTCTGGGAGGTCAAACTCTAGGCCTTCTCCGATAGTTTCGAGAATCTGGTTCGTCTTGCTATCACGGAGCTGGCGTTCTTGTTGCTGGATGATGAACATCTTCACACGCTCACGGAATGCCTCTACATCACCCTCTTCTCCGAGCATTTGCTTCGCAATATCTTCTACTGCAGGGAGTTCCTCTGTCTTGATTTCTTTAAGAGTAACGGTGTACTCGACAGTCTTACCTTGAAGAGCTTCGATACCGAAGTCGTCTGCGAATGTGTGAGGAACAACCTTCTCGCTACCGACAACCATGTTGATAAGCTCTTGGCTGAATCCTGGGAGGAAGTGATCTTCACCAGCCTTGAGCCAGTAATCTTCCTTAGAGTCGTATGGAGCGATGCTCTCCTCAGCAAAGGCTTCTTCTGTAGATTGACCGTCGATTGTTGACGTGTATGAGATTACTGCTACTTCACCTTCCTCGAGCGCTCCCTCTTCTTTTGTTGGGAACTGAGCTTGCTGTTGTTGTACACGGAGTACTTCTGCATCGATAACCTCTTCAGTTACTTCGAGCTTAGGTACTGTTACAGCGACGTTCTTGTACTCTCCTAGTTCGAACTCAGGTGATACGATTAACTCGATCGATGCGTTTACTGAACCATCTGTCTCGTGGAGGAACTTACGGTCCTTCACATTGAGGAAGTTGATCTTCTCCTCTTTTACTGAGTGTTGGAGAAGTTTGTTAAGGAATTGGTACTCGAGCTCACCCTCGATCTCCTTAGCATAACGCTTAAGGATTACACGCTTAGGTGCCTTACCTGGGCGGAATCCTGGGATCTGAGCTTGTGTCGTGTATGAACTGATGATCGACTCCTTCTCCTTATTAACATCTTCAGCAGAGAAAGTTGCAGATACTTCTGTAATACATTTTGGTAGTTTTTCGACAGTTGCGTTCATATGAGATTATCTATTGAGTTTCTGGCTCTGATCCACCTCAGTGCTTACTGGGATCAGAGAATTGTGCGGTTGGGCCTGACAAACAATTGGACTCCAACCGTTTGAAGGGAGGGCAAAGTAAGGTCAAACCTTGACTTGGGTCAAGGCTTGTAAACCTATTTTCCTGATTAATTACCTAATTTCCCCCACCTATTTAAGGAGTCTTAAACAAATCACGGAGTGTGCAGTCTATAATTATAAAACGACTCAAGTCAGAATTACACACTTCACATCCGTACTAAGCTCTAGGCTACGAGGTCTTGATACAGACCGGAGATCTTCTCCGCCGCCGTATCCCATGTGGAAGCAGCAATATCATCAAAGGCCGCCTGAACGACAGAATCCCTCAGCGTATCATCAGTCAGTAGATCGTTGATGTGCTGAGCCATGAGCTCTGTATCCCAGAAGTCAGCCTTCAGAGCTCCCTGTAGGATCTCCGCAACTCCTGACTGCTTTGAGATCACCGCAGGAATCCCAAATTGAGCCGCCTCTAGAGCCGAGAGCCCAAACGGCTCTGACACTGATGGCATGCAATACACATCCGTCATAGAAAGTAGCTTGTTCACCTTCTCCTTATTCAGGAAACCTGTGAAGTGGAATCGACCGCCTAACCCTTTGAAGGCTCCTGCCTCGATCAGATGCCTCATCTGCTCGCCGGTCCCCGCCATAACAAAGCGGACATCTGGGTTGCTTGCTAATACCTTAGAAGCAATCTCGAGGAAGAACTCTGGCCCCTTTTGCGCTGTTAAGCGACCTAGGAAGAGAACCATCTTTTCTGGAAACTTCTTCTGACTCTTGAAGCTGTCCACAGCCTCAGCACCGTTGTGCACTGTATGAACCTTACGCCCGTCGATACCATAATGGTCTCTCACGATTCCTCCCGTATAATTACTCACGGGAATCACTAGATCAGCCTCTCTCATTCCGTGCTGCTCGATGTCATAGATCCATCCTCTCGCCTCTGGTCCAGCCCTATCGTATTGTGATGCATGGAGGTGAACCACTAATGGCTTCCCGGTGATCTTCTTCAACTCGACCCCTGCTTGGTAAGTCATCCAATCATGCGCATGAATGATATCAAAGTCGTACTTGAGTCCCTCAACCTTCAATGCTTGGGAAAACTCATACACCTTTTGCCCCACATCCTGGCCGTAAAGCTTATCAATACAAAACCCTTTCTTAAGGTATGTCTCTTCTGTGTAATGCTCCTCATGTTCATGGCTCTCAGAGGTCGTCTCATCACTATGATATGGGGAAACTCCCGGATGCTGAACAAAGCTGAGACTTGCGAAACGATTTGTAGTAGACTCAATCGTCTTCTGCTCCTGACCAGAGAGCGAACTCACCTTATAGCCATATTGGGCATTAGGGTCAGACTTAGGGAGAACTACATGTAAGTCTACATACTTAGAGAGCGCATTTGATAAGCCATAACACGCTATGCCTAAGCCCCCATTGATCAAGGGGGGGAACTCCCACCCCAACTTTAATACTTTTAGCTTTCTACTCATACCAGTTGCACTTTCCTAATTTGTGTAATCACAAACAGGCTCAAAGGAAAGCACAAAAAACAAAAGAGTACAAATAGACCAAAAGAGCATAAATCACCAATTAGTGATATCATCTAAGGCATCATCTGCCTTCTTACCAAGACTCCATAAGTCAAAATCAGGGTTATTAATGGTAGAATCAGTCGCAGCGTCGATGTAACGAATTGCTTGACCAAAGGGATCCATAATGAGGTAAGTACCTGTCGAGTTACTCACCGTATTAGCACCAGATCCATTCGGATCAAGGTAGTCAGCATAACACTCCTTAGCATCGTCTACTGCCCCAGTGGTAGTGTACCCTCCTAGCTCGGTGAAGAGCACAGATGAATTCGTCTCTGCCGCACCTGTCCCTGCGGGATACTCCCCATTATCGAGGTAGTACGAGTCGAGGGAGTTTTCGATAAGCTTGATCAGAGTGGAAGTCTTCCTCTTCTTCACCTGGTTCTGGACTCCACTAAATCCAAGAACACCAGCAGCACTGAGCATCGCAATGATCGCTACGCACACGAGAAGCTCCACGAGGGTAAATCCATTCCCTCTATAACGAGTCGTCTTTTTCATTTGATCGGTAGAGATAGGAGCTATTATCCGAGTTGTTGAATAACCTGAATCATTGGTAGGAAGAGCGCGAATACGATACCACCTACAACGAGAGCAAGGAAGACAATCATAATAGGCTCAATGATCGATGTCATAGCAGTCACGCCACTATCTACCTCGTCATCATAAACGTCTGCGATCTTGAGAAGCATATTCGGAAGCTGACCTGTCTCCTCACCAACATCCACCATACTGACTACCATGTCAGGGAATACCTTAGTCGCTACCATTGGCTGAACAACAGATTCACCTTCCTTCACGCTGTCATGGATCTTGCCAATCGCCTTAGAGATAATCACATTACCAGACGTCTCTCGAGTAATGTTCAGCGCCTGCAGGATCGGAACACCTGATGTAACGAGCGTTCCAAGAGTACGGCTAAAGCGAGAGATCGAGCTCTTACGGTTCACATCGCCGATTACTGGAAGCTTAAGGAGAAGGCTATCCTTCATCGCCTTTCCGACTGGTGTTGCTACCCACCCCTTGAAGACTAGGTAAATCGCAAACCCCGCAGCGAAGATAAGAGCCGCATTAGGAATCGGTGGAATCGTCTGAGCCATCATAAAGTCAGAGATCCCGAAGACGAATTGAGATACAGGAGGAAGAGTACTCCCCATATCCGCAAACATTTCTTTGAACTTAGGAACGATGAAAATCATGAGGAAGGTCAGAATCAGAATCGCAATCACGAGAACGATAATCGGGTAAACCGCTGCTGAGATAATCTTATTCTTAAGCTTATCAGCCTTCTCCATATATTCTGCAAGACGAGCAAGTACGAGCTCCAGGACACCACCAAGTTCACCAGCCTTCACCATGTTAATGAAGAGCTTGTTAAAGATCTTAGGATGCTGCGAGAGAGCCTCTGAGTATGTTGAACCACTCTGTACTGAGTCCGCTAGAGCTGTGATCGTCCCTTTGAGCACGGGGTTTGGCTCCTGCTTAGCTAATACGGTGAGACTCTTAAGGAGAGGAAGACCTGATTCAATGAGCGTCGCCAACTGACGAGTATGAATCATGAGGATCTTTGGTGGTATTTTACCTCCAGATTTCACCTTCTTACGTGCCTTTGGTTTAGCTGCTTTGGTAGGACGAGCCTGAGGCGCAGTAGGGGCTGGAGCAGCACCACCGGCTACTACCTGTGTCGGATATAAGCCCTGGGCCTTAATGAGATTGATCGCCTCAGCATCTGAATTCGCTTCGATCGTCCCTGCGGTCTGTTGACCTCTGGCGTCTAGAGCTGTGTATTGGAAAGTAGCCATATAATGTGTATAATTGTTTTGATTCTATTTTTAGATTCAGTTCAGCGTCAAGTCGTAAGAGTAAATTTCACAACAAATTTCCCTAATCCTATCAATGCTCAAGCAACTAATATCATCACATTTGCATTCAATTGTACATACAGAGACTAAAGGACACAAATCAGCGTAGCAATTACGAAGAGTTAGGGTGATTTATTGCGCATGAAAACAACGAATCCTTAGAGCCTGCATTAGCCAATAACCCCAAATATCCCCACAATATCATAGCCCCCAAATAGTTCGAAAAGGTTGAAGAATCTTAACGTCTCCTCACTACTACAATGAAGTAACGGAACTGACGGCGGCGAAATTCTCTAATGCTAAGTTTGCATTTCGGGAATAGTTGAGCTAGCTCAAAGGAATGTCCAATACAGTTCGCACTCGATTCGCCCCTTCACCTACTGGATACCTCCACCTCGGTGGAGCTCGTACAGCACTCTTCAATTGGCTCTTTGCAAGACAGCATAAGGGAACCTTCGTTCTACGTGTCGAAGATACTGACCAAGCACGTAATACAGAAGAAGCCTTCGGTGCGATCTATGCAGGGATGGAATGGATGGGACTCGACTGGGACGAAGGCTTCCAAAAAGGAGGCGACTACGGCCCGTATAATCAATCTGAACGTCACGACATCTACCTACGCTGGTTCGAAAAGCTCGAGAAAGACGGGCGTGTATACCAGGAAGAGGATGGAGCATGGCGCTTCCGCTTCGAGCGCAAGGAAGTCACCATGACAGACCTCGTCTGCGGTGAGATCACCATCGACTACACGAATGAAGAGATCAACCCTGACATGACCGTTCGTCGCCCTGACGGTTCCTTCACCTTCCACTTTGTCAACGTAGTTGATGACTTAGAGATGAAGATTTCCCATGTGATCCGTGGAGAGGATCACCTCATGAATACTCCTAAGCACTTACAACTATATGAAGCATTTGGAGTAGAGCCTCCTCAGTTCGCCCACATCCCTCTGATCCTCAACGATAACGGGAAGAAGATGTCCAAGCGAGACGAAGGTGCGGCGGTCAAAGATTACGTAGATCTCGGGTTCTTCCCTGAGGCCATGACCAACTTCGTGGCCCTACTGGGATGGAACCCTAAGTCAGAACAAGAGATCTTCTCGATCTCAGAGCTGATCGAAAAGTTTGACCTCGCACATATTAATCGCGCACCAGCACGCTTCGACCTCAAGAAGGCGCTCTGGATGAATCAGCAGTACCTCGCACAACTCCCTCAGGATGAGTTCTTCACCCAATCCCTCCCGTACTTAGAAGCGGCAGGACTCCCAACAGATGGAGAAGTGACCAGAACAGCGGTCGCACTAGTCCAAGAGAAGGTGAACTCCTTCGACGATATCGCAGCGGCGATCTCCTTCCTCTTTGACGCCTCGTTCCCATATGATGACGAGGCTCTCGCCAAGGTTGCTAAGAATGCAGACGCTCCAGCACTCCTCGCTGCACTGAAGAATAATTGGGCTCAACTCGAAAACTGGGACGAAGCAAAAGACCAGATCGGAGCGACGGCGAAAGCGGAAGGCTCAAAACCAGGCAAACTCATGTTCCCTGTTCGTGTCGCATTAAGCGGACTTGGAGGAGGAATCGACCTCGGTGAGATCATCTCTCTCCTTGGTAAAGAGGCCTGTATCGCGAGACTCGAACGCTTCCTCGCACTCTAACATGCATTTCGCACCGCCTGTTGCGGTGCGCTTCCCCGCTCTTCATGAAAGCCGTATACACTCTCCAAGATCTCAAACACGCATCGACCGACCCGGATAATATCTTCTACCGTGAAGATAAACCCGCTCGCCTTGCGGTCTTAGGAGATCCGATTGCACACTCTAAGTCGCCTGAACTACACCAACCAGCTCTGGATGCACTAGCACTTAACTGTTCCTACATTCGTGTGCATCTCACTCCGGAGGAGTTCAATGAGGGCGTCTCATTACTCCAGGAACTCGGCTTCATCGGATGTAACTGCACCGTTCCGCATAAGGAGCGCGCACTCGCATGGACGGATCAGCCTAGCAAGTTTGCTCAACAGCTGGGAGTGGCGAATACGATCCACTTCGCAGATCAAACATGCTACACCACTGACCCTGCTGGACTCGAGAGCGCCGTCAATGAAGACCTCGGGCTAGACTTCGCGGGGAAGAATGTTCTCATCCTCGGAGCCGGAGGGGGCGCGGGCTCTGCAGTCGCTCAGCATCTACTACGCAAGCCACTCAACCACCTCTTCCTCTACAACCGTACTCCGGAGAAGCTCGATGATCTCTACCAACACATCATCAATCTAGGCGACGTCGACCTGACCAAGCTCTCACTCTACGGGAACGATGAGTACCCCAACACCCAAGACATCGACCTCATCATTAATGCTACCTCTCTAGGACTCCGCGAGGACCAGCCAAGCCCCTTCCCGGAGTCCCTCCTCCTGTCTCATCATCATGTCTATGACATGACCTACGGGTGCAAAAACGCACTCGCTCAAGCATGTGAGGCCAAGGGAGCACAGTATGCAGACGGACTATCGATGCTCAGGCACCAAGGGGCGGAGGCCTTTAAGCTCTGGTTCCCAGGAACAGACCCACTCCCGATGATGGGGCTGAAGTAGCATTCATTCCTCCCTCATTCCCTGTTGACTTTTCAGCAGGGCTTTTTTATGCCCTTCTCATGGCTGATAAGAAACAAAAAGAGAGCCCATTAATGAACATTATGATTAATGTTCTTCTACCTGTCATCGTGCTCTCTAAGATGAGTAAGGATCCAGCCCTCGTCGAGGAGATTCAGCCCTGGCATCTCGGACCACAGAAGGCTCTCTTCATCGCTCTCGTGATCCCTCTCGCATACGGGATCTTTCACTTTATCAAAACCCGTAAGTTTAACCTCTTCTCCGCGATCGGTATCTTCTCCATTCTGGTTACGGGTGGAGTAACGCTCTATCTCTGGAACCCTGATGGCACGGTCAAGCCTGATGCCGCTCTATGGTTCGGGCTAAAGGAAGCCATTCAGCCACTCATACTAGGTGGGGTAGTGCTCGCCTCTCACCGCACAACAGGGCCGCTCTTCCGTGAATTTATCTACAACGAGAGCATCTTCGACCTCTCTCGAATCGAGTCTAAGATCAAGGAACTCGGCAAGGAAAATGAATACAATCAAGTCATCTTCCAGAACACACTCGTCTTCTGTGGTAGCTTCGTAATCAGTGCTATCATGAACCTCATCTTAGCGTATTACTTCCTAGGCTCCCTAGACTACTCCTCTGATAATGCACAGCAGCTCTATAACGAGAGTGTCGCTAAGATCACCGGATGGGGATACGTTGTGATCGGACTCCCGCTCCTCGGGATCTCCGCTTACATCATCTTCAAGCACATCAAAGATCTTCAGAAACTCACAGGACTAGAACGAGAAGAAGTGACCCTTATCGGATCATGACTAGTGAACTCGAGAACTCTCTCCTGATCGCAGACCCATCTCTCCGAGACGGACTCTTTGATCGCTCTGTGATCCACCTGGCAGAGCACTCACTCCAACACGGAGCCATAGGGTATATCTTAAACAAGCCTACGGATAAGAAAGTCGGTGATGTCCTCACCGCTCCAATGTTCACCCCGCTTAAAAACATCCCCATCTTCTTTGGAGGGCCGGTAAACACAGACCAAATCGTTTTCTCAGTCTATTGGTGGAAGGATGACGACCACTTCGAGTACCGACTCCGTATCTCTGCAGAAGAAGCTGCTACGATGAAACGAAGCCCTGGCAGCATCCTAGTCGCACATGTTGGACACTCCGGGTGGTCTCCAGGACAGCTCGAAGAAGAGCTAAAAGAGCAAGCATGGATCAATACCCCTGTCTCTTCGCACACCCTCTCCGTGCCTCACCGAGAACTGTGGCGTAGCGTTCTAGAGGGCATCAGCCCCTACCATAAGCTCCTCTCCCTCACCCCTATAGAGATTGAGAATAATTAGTGCATGCTCGCTAAAGGAAGATAAGGCTTCCTTGTTTCAGAAACCGCACGATTCCTACTTAAGTCTACACTACAAAAAAGGCCTGAGGAGTAACACTCCCTCAGGCCTTTCAACATCGTACGAGTACCTCTACTCGCTCGTTCTCATAAAGGTAGGAACATCTAAGTCCTGCCCCTCATAAATATTTGGCGACTCCCCTTCGAAGCGTCCCTTAGGCTGCCCATCTAATTGGAGTTCCCCTTGTGAAAAGTCATTTGCAAAGAGCTCTCCAAAGTCCTCAATCTTTGTGGGTTGTGACTTCGTCTTCTTGCTGGCAGATGCCGCCTGCTTCTTCTCCGTCACAGGGAGTTTGAACTTAGACTTCTCTTGGAGTTCAGATGAAATCTGCGCCTCTTCCTCCTTAGAGTGCTCAGTTGCGAGAGGTAGAGAGGACGGGTCTGCCTGCTCCTCTACAGCTGCGGTCTCTTTATTAGTGAAGAGGTGTGCAAAACGTCTTCTGACAGAGCTAGTTGGCTCTGGCTTCACTTCCTTTACAGGTTCTGGTGCGACTGGTTGCTGCACGGGCTGAGGAACGAACTGCGCCTCCTCTCGGTGATCAGAGATCACTGGTGGGGTGGGAGTCACAGGAACCTCTACTGGCTCCGGCTCAACGATAGGCTCAGGAATCTCTGCTGGTTCTGGCGGGGTAGGTTCTACGACCTCCTGCACAGGCGGAGGAGGAGTTACTGGACTCGGCGCTAGGATCGGCGGCTCAGGTTGACGCACTTCTACTGGCTCTGGAGCCTCAACCACTGGTGGAGGCGTCAAGGGCTTAGGTTCGGCTGCTGGCTGAGTCAGTCCCGGAACTAAACCGGTCTTAGACTCCACGACCTCCTCCTTAGGCTCCTCGAACACAGGAGGCTCAGGCCACTTCACAGAGTTGGGTAACGATACAGGGGGCTCAGGACTCACCACTGCCTCAGGTTCCTGTGGAACCTCAGGCTCAGCAGGAGGCTCAGGAGCTACATAGCGGCAGGCGCTACCGGCGAGGCAGGCGCTGACTCCACTGGTGCCGGCTCGTATGGGACCTCCTCTACCACTGGA
>WTJZ01000311.1:13962-22873 GCA_011524615.1 Akkermansiaceae bacterium
ACTGGAGATTCGACCACGGGCTCTCTCTCTGGCTCCGCAGCCACAGGCTCATTCACATGAGTATTGAGAGTCACAGCCTCCTCTAATGAGGTCGAGACCGGAACAGGAACGGTGAGGCGTTCACTCTCTACTTCTGATGGCTCCTCAGTAAATTCTTCATGACTCACAGGGGAGACAAGTGCCGCTGGCTGAATCGCAGGAGTACTGACTGCAGGCTCTACCGCGCTCTTCTCCTCCTGACGGTCACTGACGAGGACATCCTCCTCAGGAAGAGAACTAATAATCGTCGTCGAGAACTCATCTCCCATCTGGTCATCAATACTAATACCGAAGAAGATCTGAGCTGAAACATTTAGATGCTGGATCAGCTCATTCATGAGTTCATCAGCCTCTGACATGGTAGTTGTCGCCCCTCCACAAATATGAACGAGTACATTCTCTGACGATTCTAAGAGCTTCCCTCGATCAAGTAATGGGCTACTCAGAGCTAAGTCTAGGGCTTGCTTTACACGTGATTCACCACGTCCCACACCTGATCCAAAGAGGCAACGTGAGCGAGTCGAGTCAAGTGTCGACACTAAGTCATCCAGACCTAGGTGGACAATCCCTGGATAGAGCGCAATGCGAGAGATCGATTCAATACTCGTGGAAATAAGCTGATTCGCCGCCTCAAAGGCATCATGCACACTCTGCGTCGGAGATACGAGCTCCGCCATACGGCCATTATCAAAGGTGACCAGCGCATTCGCGATCACGGACAACTCATTCAGAGCCGCCTCCGCCTGTGCACGTCGTCTCCTCCCCTCAAAGGAAAACGGCATAGTAGCAAAGACCACGATAAATGCATTCTCCTCTCTTGCTATACGAGTAATAAGGGGAGCCGCTCCAGATCCAGTCCCCCCGCCTAAGCCCACACAGAGGAAGACGATCTTACTCCCAGCGATGACCGCACGGAGCTCACTCTCTGTCTCTTGCGCAGCCTTGAGCCCTAACTCAGGATCACCACCACAGGCTAATCCGCGTCTAATGTGTGCCCCTAGCTGCACCTTATCCGTAGCGAGACTACTCTCCAGTGTCCTCAGGTCAGCATTCGCGGTCACATTCTTGAGACCTTTGAGACCAGACCGAGAGACACAGTCTGTGATATTCGAGCCAGCACCACCGAGACCAATAATGGTGATCTCAGACGTAGGAATTGGATCCTGGCTATCTTTTTGGTATTGCATCATAGCGTTATAGGGGAGGGTAATTATGAGAGTTATCCGAAGAGTGATTTAAGGAATCCTAGCGGAGTTTTAGATTCAGGAGGTTCCTCTTCATCGAGGATCTGGGCATAGTAGATGAGTCCTAGCACGGTGTATAATTCGGGATCATCAGCGTATTTATTAGAAGTATTCACTCCAGAGCCAGGTAAATGAACAGGAAGAGCAAAGACGCGGTTCACCACGTCGACTATCCCTTTCGTCTTACTCACTCCGCCTCGGAGGAAGACTCCTGCTCCGATATGCTTGAGTATCCCGTTAGGGAGGCTCTTATGGAGAACTCGGAAGAGCTCTTCTAATCGACTTCTCATCACGAAGTTAAGCCTCTTATACTCGAGATCTGCCACATCCAGCCCAAAGATGTCCATCACAGGAACGACTCCAGGGCGATCACGTTGCTCATCTGAGACGTCGCCAAACTCGATCTTGAGCTTCTCCGCGTTAGCGGGTGGAATCTTAGCCGCCAAGTGAATATCGTTCGTGATATGCTCACCACCGATAGGAATACATCCTGAGCAATAAACTGAGCCATTGATATAGAGGGCGTAGTCTGTCGTACCTCCTCCAATGTCTACTACTAGAGCACCAGCTTCCTTCTGCTCACGTGACACTCCAATCTGCGCAGAGGCTATCGGTGCAAAGACGAGATCCTCGATCACCTCTGTCGTCTCCAGTGTGACCTTCATCGCAGACTGCACTCTAGACTTCTTACCATGGATCAGGTGGAGCTCCGCTTCTAGGTTCTTCCCGATCATTCCCGCTGGACTGATACGAAAGTCCTGCCCATCAAGGCGATAATGACGCGCTAGGGTATGAATGTAGGCATGATCATCAGGAATCTTGATATCGCTAGCCGCGTCCTCGACATCGATTACATCTTGCTCTGCGATCTCGGTCTCTGACTCTAAAGTCAGATATCCTCTGTTGTTCACACCCTTGATATGACCTCCTGTTACTGCGAGGAAGACACTAGCGATCTGTATCTCACTCGCTTGCTCCGCCTCTAGGATCGTTGCGCGGATCACCGAGCGCGCTTGACTGATATTATAAATCTCGCCCTTCTTCACTCCTGCTGACTTCGACTGACCTAGTCCCAGGATCTTCACGGAGAGATCTGGCTTCACCTCAGCGACCACGACTCTCGTAGAGCTGGTGCCGATTTCTAATCCAACATGATATTTCGATTTTGCCATGAGTATGTTAGCCTTTCTGCAGGATCATTAAGATATCCTTTCTGGGTTGAAGTTGTGCCGGTTTTGCTTGAGAAGATTTCTCGGGGGCACTGTCAAATTTAGTTGGTATATTCTTCTCTGGAATCAGATTCGCCGAGAGCAGTGTCTTTCCCTGCTTGCGCCCATAGTATGTGATGCTGAGGTAATCCTTGACCTGGCGATCATGCTCATAATAACCGAAGGTTAATTCTGTGCCGTCGCTAGTCATCGCCACCATACTGAATGAATCTACGATAGTGATCGACCGGAGTTGCTCCTTCTTGACGAATTTACTCCACGTTTGCGCGAGGTGTAGCGCGCGCTCCACCCCCACATCTTGTACCCTCGCTTGATGAGCCACCGTCACCTGCTCACGCGCAATGATGTAGGGAACAGACTCTGCTAATGTGGCGGAAGCGTACTCTGAGCGGAAGCTCTGCGCGGACTGATCAAGGTAATACACCTTGTTGCCCGACTCGATCTTAGCCACAGGCTCTTTTTCCTCAATCGTGACAATAATAGAACCTGGGTATCGCCGTGCGACCTTGGCAGAACTCACTTCTGGTAAGGTCTCCAAGACCTCTTCTAGTTCTCCCAGATCATAACTGAAGACATTTGCTCCATAGCTCAACCCCGTGAGAGCCCCGAGGCTGGAATAGTTCAAGAAACTACGTTCGCTCGGCTCAGGAACCATCGTAATACTCGTCAACTGGAAGCGCTCCCCATTCAGTACTAGATGACGAGCCCCACTGATCAAGCCCCACAAGACAAGCGCGATCACGATCGTGACCAGGGTGTAGATCGACACATCCTTGAGCCTCTGCCAAACCGCATGCACTACGATACGCGGAGACATCACGTGCACCGAGAGCATATGATCCTTCTCGCGACGTGTTTTGCGTTTAGTAGTTTTCTGACGGGGCTTAGCCATGATGGAGATGTGGAGGGACTAACTGTAATTAGGGCTTTGAGTAATATCTTACCCAAACCCCTTCTCAAAGTTATGTAGTAGCCGATTACGCTGAGCGTAGCCCAAGGGAGAGCTCCCCAATCTTCACACACAACTCGTTAAAGCTGTACCCGCCAGCCTTTGCGGCCTTTGGTAAAAGACTAGTTTCAGTCATCCCTGGTATCGTATTGATTTCCAAAATATAAGGATTTCCTAAAGAATCCAGCAAAACATCAACTCTTGCGTAAATTTCTGTGCCGATCGCATCATAAGCCGCCTTTGCAGCCGTCTGTACACGCTCTGTGGTAGCGGCATCCAGGTCTGCAGGGCAGTGATACTGTGTGGTCACGGTAGGATCATCAGGCTCTGCGAGCCATGAGTACTTAGAAGAGATGTCGTAGAAGTCCCCACTAGGGTCGATGTGAACGACCGGAAAGACCTGATCCCCTACTACAGCCACTGTTAGTTCCTTGCCCGCGACAAACTGCTCTACGAGAACATCCTCACTGTACTGCGCCACATCAGCAAAGGCCGCATCTGCTTCAGCCTCGGTCTTACACACATGGACTCCCACGCTCGACCCTTCACGCGGTGGTTTCACTACATATGGGAGATCGAACTTAACCGCGGCGCGCCCCTCCTTAGTTAATAAGGTCTGAGACTGTGGAGTAGGCACCTCCGCGTTGATGAACTCCTCCTTAGACAACACCTTGTCAAATCCAATGCGAGAACTCTCGATCCCTGTCCCTGTGTAGGGAATCCCCTTTTCCTCTAGATAGGCCTGCAGGCCTCCATCTTCTCCATAAGTTCCGTGAATGAGATTGAAGGCGAGGTCTAGTCCCTCTGGTAGTTCAGGATCTCGCTCTGTAACGTCTACCTCGATCGCATTATATCCAGCCTCTTTGAGAGCCTTTAATACAGCGCGGCCAGATGCCAGCGACACCTCACGCTCAGATCCAGGCCCACCCATGAGCACTCCAATGAGCATCTCTTTTGTTAATTCTTTACTCGGTAGCATTAATACCTCTTATCACAGTTACTGTATGGGTAAAGGATAGAGTCCTCCGAGCGAGATATCAACCAACATGCGCCATTCTGAAAAAGTCAAAACCACTTACAAAGAACATCAAAAGGACGAGAGCGACACATCCCCTCCCGTCCCTGAGTCACAATAAAGTTCAATCCCCTAGTGGGTATACTTGCGAATAAAGGCAAGAATCTCCGTCGGATCCTTGAGACCATGACTATGACCATGGTTATGAGTAATAATCTCCACATGACCACCGAGCGCCTCATAGCGTTCCTTAACGATCGCATCGTTCTCCTCATAAGGTACCGCATGGTCATTCATTCCACAGACTAACAGGATAGGGACTTGATGTTCAGCCAAGGGTGCCAGTTGATCAATCGGACTCTCTTTACTAGCCAATGCCTCCGCATCACTCTTAAAGCCAAACGCACGCTTAAAGCCCTCCCAAGAGCCTTTATCTCCAGAACTCGTCGAGACATTTCCCTCTGCATGTGGACCAGCTGGCCAACTAAAGACGTTCGTTACCCCATTATCAACATAAATGCTCGAGACCTTCTCTGGATTAGCTGAGGCCCAACGGAAGAGTGAAAGTGTGCCTCGACTATAAGACGCCATCTGCATCTTGGGAGCGAAGCCATACTGGGTTGTCAGGAGCTGGTATGCGATATCGATATTCTTATTCCCTCTCGGATGACCTGAGACATCACCATGTACCAGGACGACGTGATACCCCTCGTCCACGAGCTTTAGGTCCGCGCTATGCGCCTTACCTAATGCGGTCCAGAATAGACTACGCCAGAGCCAAGGCTTACCCTCCGCAGGCTTCTTTGGGCAAACGACTTGAATACGAGTATTCTCTTCCTTGAAGGTATACATCTCATACCCCTTGAAGAGAGACTTCTCCCCCGGAAACTTAGCCTCCACCACTTCTTCTTGCTCGGACTCGACCCCGATCGACTTCTCGATCGCGGCGAGCCACGTCTTAGCCATCGTCTGATTCCCCTGACCACTGGGGTGTAAGTTATCCCCCCTCATATTAGCGGCATACTCCGCGTCTAGTGGGGTAAACTGATCCACCGCATAGAGCTGCTTACCACGCTTATTATAGTCACTCACGATGCGATCAATACACTCATTAAAGATCATTACATTGGTACGCTCATGCTCCTTCCTACGATTCGGCGGGATCGTCGCGAGATAGACCTTCGGGTTCCCCACATTAGGTTGCTTATAGATATTATCGAGGAGTCCGCGTAATCTCTGAGGAGCCTCCTCCAGCTTATACCCGTGACCAATGTCGTTCGTCCCGAGCATGATTAAGATCGTGTTAGGCTTCACCGACTGGAGACGCCCTTGTGTCCACCACTTAGAGATCCTGCCCGATGAGCCAGACTGGTCTCCAGGCTCTCCGATCAAGATTCCTGAGTGTCCTGAGTGGTATTGATAGAGATTACCCTCTGGGGAATCACCCGTAACCGGGAGCCCCTCAGGGCTACGAACATGGTGCCCTGTATAGGTAAAGTCGTACCCCTTCTGCTTCAGTAGCTCGTACAACTCCTTACGTGGAGACCCATCTGGATCACCATCCGCATTCCCCTGCGTAATAGAGTCCCCGATGAACCAAATGGCTCCGAGGTTCTTCTTCCCTGGTTCCGCAAAGGCACAAGATATCGCCAGGAATAGAGCGCCCCAGGCTGATAGTAATATCGGCATTTTCATATACCATCTATTCGCCCGCTAACCTAGATTCCTATATAGATTTCTTCATTTTCTCTCCCCTCGTCTAGACTAATCCAGGGAGCACCCCAGAGGAGTCACCAAAGTGATCTACATTGACGCCGGAACCCTGTAATATACTCAGCCAGAGGTTACACAGAGGGGTGCCAGCCTCCTTAGCGATGTAGTTTTGCCCCTGCATCTTGAGCGCCCCACCTCCTGCGACCAAGCTAGGACAATTATCTAGATTATGCCCAGAGCTCAGATTACTACCAAAGGTGATCGTACTGCTATCAAAGAGGCTCTTCCCATTAGCCTCTTTTGAGGCCTTGAGCTTATCAAAGAATTCTGCGAGCAACTCAGCATGGGCGAGATCCCTCTTCGTAGACATGATCCTCTCCTTATCCATATGCTCTCGGTAATGGCTTAATCCATGCGATGAGGCCCCTATCCCAACACTCTGCAGAAAGGTATCTGCGGGCATACGATATGTCATCACTCTAGTAGCATCCACCTGCATCGCGGCGACCATGAGGTCATACATGATTCTCACCTCTTCTTTCCCTTCTAATGAGAGGCTTGGCTCCTTCAGGTTTTCCGGCAACTTCTTAGGCACACCGATCCAGCTTTCCTCCTTAGCGATACGTATCTCTATATCTCGCAGAGATTGCACATACTCCTCGAGCTTATCCCGATCATCATGATTGAGCTTATGGCGTAATGACTTCACGTCCTTGAAGACCGTATCCAGAACACTACGACGCTTCTCTAGCTCCGCCTTTTGTTGCTCTATCGACACCTTTGGGTTAGAAAACATGCGATGGAAGACATCATTCGGGTTCTCAATCGCGGTCATCGGCTTCCCCGCTCTATCCCATGAGAGAGAGAGCCCCTTACCATGTCCTGATCCAGCGCCTTCCAGCTTTTTCCCAGAGAACTGCATCGACGCAAAGCGCGTCTTTAACCCCAACTGTTCCGCAGCCACCTGATCCACCGAGATCGTATTATGAAAGCTCTTCCCCGATACCGCATACTGATTGGCTCCTGTAAGCCAAAAGGTGCTACCTGAGTGTCCATTCCGCGAGAACTGATGGGTCAGGTTCTGAATAATAGACAGTCCATCCTTATGTCGTGCTAGAGGTGCCAGCCCGTCAGGTAATTCGTAGCCTGCCCCCTTCTCACTGAGCTTAGGGAACCAAGCACTCTTAGTGACCCCAAACCCCATACCTAGAAAGACCATCCTCTTCGCCTCTCCCGGAGCTTGTAGGATCTTAGACGCAGGCCCAGCCATGAGTGATTGCATAAATGGGAGTGGAATCATCGCCATACTACTGGCGATAAACTGTCTGCGGTTATACTGGGAGTAATTCATAGCGGATTATTTACGTTGGAAGGTGGGAGAGAGGACGAGTTGCGTGATGAGATCGTTCAGCTTATACCCCTCAGGCTGAGTTCTCTTCAGAATCTCTACCGTGAGATCCTCATCGATAAACTGGTAAGGGCGACCCAAGCTATAAGAGAGCAACTCCTTCACTAAGACTTGCGCAAACTTATAAGACTGCTTGTAAACCGCTAGTCGTAGGCCATAGAAGTCATGAAAGTTATCTCCAAACGGAAGATTCCCCGTAGCCTTAATCGGCACCTCTCTCTCCCGACCATCCTGACTCATCAGTTCGTTGAGACGCCAACGCCCCGCAGCATCAAACTGCTCCAATCCATACCCCACAGGATCAATAAATTTATGGCACTGAGAGCACTGAGGCGCCTCTTGGTGGAGCTTCACCTTCTCCCTCATGGAGACGAACTCTGTCTCGAGGCGCTCAAGCTGCGGTACATTCGGCGGAGCTGGGGGAGGAGCCATATCGAGCAAGTGTCGGAGGATCCATACCCCTCTCTCTACAGGTGAACTCTCATCCCCATTCGACCCCATTGCGAGAATTGCGGCCATCCCGAGGAAGCCCCCTCGCGGAGTGCCTGGAGGGATAAACTCCTTCCGAAACTCATGCCCTTCCACCCCGCGTAATTCATAGTGGTCCGCGAGCACGTCATTGATGACGATGTAGTTCGCCCCTAACAGATTCTTTGATGGTAGATCGTTCCTGATCACATGCTTCACACTCTCGAAGACCTCCTGCCGTGCAGATTCCATCACCGCATTATCGAACCCATTGTGCTTCTTCGTATTAAAGGGGAATAATCCGAGTCGATCCATGCCTAACCACTGAAAGCAAAAGCCCTCAATGAAATGGTCTGCCCGATCATCCAGTAGCAGTCTTGCTACCTGTTGCTCTAGAACCTTTGGCGTATTTAACTGCCTGTTCTGAGCCAAGGCTACCAACTCCTCATCTGGAGGACTACTCCATAGGAAGTACGAGAGCCGTGATGCTAACTCCATCTGACTCACGATCTTGCCCTCAGGTACCTCCGCCTTATAGAGAAAGCTCGGAGACGTTAGAACCAGAGCCATCGGATCCAGCAGAGCCTCTCTCAGAGACATGCCTTGCTCACGGTTATCGTCGAACTGGAGTACCAGGCTTCTGAGGTAGAGCGGGTCTGGCTCTCTCCCTCGAAACGCCTTCTGTGCCAGTCTCTTCAGCACATCTGTCGCATAGCGCTCCTCCGACATCCCGGAGGGCTTCTCAGGCATAATCTCGGCCATCTCTGGCGTGTATCCAGACTCGGCCTCAGATAGCTCGACTTCTACCCAATCGACCCATACCCCAGGTGGAGTATGGACGATCTT
>WTJZ01000311.1:22973-38023 GCA_011524615.1 Akkermansiaceae bacterium
ATAGCTCGACTTCTACCCAATCGACCCATACCCCAGGTGGAGTATGGACGATCTTATTACCGTAGTAGATTCCTAAATCATTAGCAGAGCCGGTAGCATAACTCCTCATCTTCACACCAAAAGAAAGCGCCTGCCCTGCCTCCACCTTTACTGGTATCTCTACAATCTCTGGCTCGCTAATCGGGGCTGTAACCTTTCGCCACCCAAGTAACGACTCTACCTTTGTCTCTGAATCACGACTAGCCACTTCTAAGTAGTTAAATCTAGGATCATCAACGTAGTATGATGCGGCACGAGTTCTAATGACAACTTCTTGATTAGGGTGAGGTGTCACGGCGCCAAGAGTCACATGTCGAGTCCCTTGCCCTCCAATCACAGCAGTAATCGCCGATCCAGATTTGGTCTCCTCCGACTCTAACATCCAGTTAAACAGGTCCAATAACTGTTTATTTTTTGATGCGTTGTGCCCGCGATTTCCATTCTTCTCAATATCTGACTCAATCTTGGCAATATTATCTAAGATTCTCTGATGATTGTAGCGTTGCTCGGGTTCCACACGCACCACCTTCTTCGGCAACGGACTTCGCGTTTGAGTGGCTATACTCAGTGCCTGACGAGCAATCTTCTGATAGATCTCGAACTGCCCACTAGACATGAACAGAGAAGCCCCCGAGGTATCAAATCCCCCCTCTATCTGATCAGCGGGTAATGCACTCGTCACAGGCCTCACCCCGATCACATGCTCTAAGCTATTCGCATACTCTCGGCGATTCAGACGGCTCATGATCACCTTCCCCCCATCCTCCGCATGGAGCTTACGAGCGATCACCATCTTATAAGACAGCTCCGTTAAGAACTCCGCCTTCACCTGATCTCGAGGTTGAGGCTCATCCTCTGGCGGCATCTCTCCAGAGTTCACCACATTCAAGATATCTTGCCACTGTTCCGCCGTATTTAAGTCCTTGCTGAGATCAGAACTTAACCCTTCTAGGTTTACCCTCCCCTTCTGCAAAGTCGAATCATGGCAATCGAGGCAATTATTCGCTAAAAAGGTATGTGCCCTTCTGGACATCACCGCCTTTGGAACCCCGTCAGCACCCAGGACCACCGCCCAAGACATCATCAGGCAGATAGCAGAAGGAAGAATATTGTACGATAACGCTCTCATCACAAAATCTATCCATCCTTATAAAAGAATAGACCGTTCTCCTGATCTATTTGCCCGCTATACTACATTTCTATACTCCACCCCCTAAAAAAGTACAAAATGAACTCATCTTCCTCTCTCAAAGAGGAGAAAAACAGTTCCCAATCCCCAGACCTAGAGACTCTTACCTCGCTAGGTATAGGCACTCCTTTGATGAATATCAAAGGACAACAGTATGAGAGGGTAGACAGAAAAATGCCCCCCTCTATCAGTCATCTATAATTGACAGCTAATCTAATGAAGACCCCTTGCCTAGCCTCATAGAGAGTTGATAGATCTACCAATATATCTTCGCTCCCGGTCTCCTGAGAAGAGATCGTGACATATTCAGACGAAGCGCTTAAATCGGCAAACCCCTCCCAGTTCACTAGATCATAACTGTATTCTATATCCTGATCGACATCCTTCACTGAATTCGCATTTCGCGAAAAGGAAGCCATGACGCTATCGCCATTCACATGCATCATAGGCATCAAGGAATAATCCTGTCGACCAGGGTCCCCATTTAAGACATACTCAAGGATGTTTGCCATGTCGTCATTGTCAGTGTTATCCAAGATATCCACGTCAATCTGAGATGAGTAGGATGCAATCCATCCTGCGTACAAAGTATCAGGAACATCATCGAAGACGAAGCCGGTAATATGAGTTCTATCTCCATCAGTACGGTGCTGCGCCTGTATCGAAAGGGTAGCGTTACTAATTAACCCTTCAGGTAATACGACATCAAACAAGACCAGACCAAGGCTATTTGATAAGTTACTATACGCCACGGGGTCACTTACACTCCCATCCACCACAACCCTAAGACCTATTGGGTCGCGAGCACTATTAGTAATATTTCCTGAGAGTACTCCCAGACGAAACGCGACCGCTTCAGTACTACTCAATGTAACCGTCGAGAGTTCAGACCATGAGTCAACATCCCCATCCGACGAAATATTGATCGGAGTATTAGACCAATCAGCAACCTCTGTGCTAGGCGCTGCCGTAGGATCATCAAAGTCATCATAAGCATCATTAGATACGACTGCCAAACTATTAGATCCTCTGCTAATGGCTGTAATGAAATCAGGTAAGCTCTCTACAGTAGAGGATCCTGCCCCATCGCCATAAAAATAGTAGCCCAAACTGCCATATACATCATCTTCATCTGCATCATATGTCTTAACAACACCTGAAGAGCGAAACGCTACAGTCTCTCCTAAAGCGGTCGAGTATCCATCATCCAAATTCGTCACAGGAAAGACTACTGGATATTTCCCAACGGGCTCCTCTTCCTCCACAATTACATTGACGGTGAATACCTCCCCGATAGTACCTCCGTCATTATAATAGTACTCGAAACTATCTACCCCAGAGAAATCTGCTGTAGGTGTGTAGGTGAACTCTGCTCCCGCTCCACTTAATGTGCCATTACTAGGCAAACTTGAGATTTGATAACTCCCTGACTCCGATGAGGAGGATTGCAGCACTATCGCAACAGAAGAATTCACCATCGTATCAATACGAATCTCGTTTTTGTGGCTCACAAAGAACTCATTTGATTCGGTAACCAATTCAGACAAGGTGGGATCGTTATTGGCGCTAAATCCATGCCCAGCCCCCTCTACAATGGTGACCGAAATATCAGCCCCTAATGAAGAAGCAAGCCCCTGAAGATAATACGCATGATCAACGGATACAGCCGTATCTTCCGTACCGTGATGCGCTAATAGAGGTGGACTATTAGCTGTAATATACGTGTGAGGGGAAGAGACCAGTGGGTCTCCCCCAAAGCGCCCCGATGATGCGATCGCACTTCTCCCTATCGAGTCAAACAGAGACTGATCAACAACATTGGACCATCCAAACCATTCTAATCCAGCACTCATATGATATACTCCATCCTCAGAGGCCACTGAGCCAGGAAAGTCGTCATAGTCCGTGTAAAGGTTCATCATGGATAAATGCCCGCCTGCTGAGTTCCCAAATGAATAAAATCGGTTCGGGTCTACTGAGTAAGACTCGGCATTTGATGCGACATACCTCATCGCATCCTTACAGTCCGTAATACAGTCTTCCACATAAACTCCTATACCTCCATTCACCAGTCGGTAATTCACTGAGATCACACAAAAGCCCTGCTCCAACAGACCCAGAATGATATCTAAATAAGGACTATACGTCGCGACATACTTGCCCCCGACAAGCCAGCCACCACCATGGGAGAAAAACACCACTGGGTAATTCGTCGTACTCTGGCCAGAATCTGGATAATACATATCCATGTACATCGATTCTGTCTCTGTTTCCTTGTAGAATACATTTAAGTTCGTAGTGAACCCCGTATTGATAAATGGTTCTGGAGCCTGCTCTAGCTCGGCAAGAGACAAGGAACCGTCTCCATTAGAGTCATACGCCGCGAATCGTGTAAAGGCGGACGTATGTTCCGCCTCCTCAAACGACCCATTATTATCAGCGTCATACTGTGCCATTAGCCGCGAGGCATAAACGGTTTCTGGACTTTGATTTTGAGCACCTAAAGGTAACAGAAAACACGAAAAAATTACTAAAATAAAAAATACCATATTAAAAATACTATAAAAAGTTAATCCCCCTTTATCATAATCAGAGGGGGAGCCTGAATCACTCCCAATGAGAGTCAAAAAATAGGCGACTCGTCTCCTCTACATCTGCCACATTCTCCTCAGATACTACCACACGGTAAAACACCGCAGCTTGAGTAGCTGTATCAATGCTCATCACCTTGTCAGAAATGCCCGTTATACCATTTGCTGACACGGAGAATACGGCATCGTCGTTCGATAATTCGATCCAGTTTTCGAGATCTAATGAGTACTCAGTAGTATAACTCACCCCTTGGGATTCATAATTATCTAGAATGCGATGAGACACAGTAAAGTTACTCGAATCATATCCCACTAGAACCAAATCAGATTCCCGGACGGTCGGATCACTTCCGAAAGCAAACTCCTGAAAATTACTGACCCCATCACCATCAGTATCACTCTCACCTGCTAATGTCCCGTATGATGACACCCATGTAACATAAGCATTTTGTGATGCAGCGTCAGTATATAATGAGGTGACCTGGTCAGCACTAACTTCGTAATGATATAATCTAATATCATCAATAGTTCCAGAGTACCCTTGCAAGGTAGAGGAGTTAGCTCCTACCCTGACCGCACCATCGATCTGCAGATCTTGATAGGAATTAGTACTCTCGGCTATGAGTACCCCATTCAAGTAGATAGACATAACACCTGTGTAACTATTCTTAGAGCAGAACCAATGATTCCAGAATCCAGACTCAGCGACTCCATCGACTGAAGTCTGTAACGTATCTATCGTAGCACCAGGCTCCCCTGCAGAGAACGATACCATCCCGCTCACTTCGTTAATCGTAAATTCAAACACTGTATTGCCATCAGTATCTACCGCCTCAGCTAGAGTCGTAACACCTACCGAGGATCCACTGGATTTCTCCCATAATGATAATCCAACTATACCTCCCAATTCACTAAACGGCGTAAGCGGCAAGTCTAGGTAAGAGTCGACTCCGTTGAATTGTAAGGCGCCTCCTTTGATCCCTATCCCCCAGTCTGCAGAATCATGGGTGGCAATATAACCATTACCAGTAATATCTGACACCTCTTCACCATCGTTGTCGTTACAAGCCCAGTGAGCGATCGCATTAGGCGTATTGGTGTATAAGGCTGAGATTTCGTCTTCGGAGAGAATCCTGTCATAGAGACGTACGTCATCAATACTACCTCTGTAATTATAAAGATTCGCAGAGTTAGAACAGAGTGTTACACTTTCAATACCTGACATCTCCCCAGAGTGCCTGCTCGTTGCACTGACAAGAGCCCCGTTCACATAAATCTTCATCACCCCAGCATCTACATTTTTAGTAAAAACCCAGTGATTCCATGCATTTTTATACTGAGATTCATCAGGTGTATAAGTAATTCTATCTCCTCCAGCGTCAAAGATAACTGTACCATCAGCCCACGGCAGGTGTAGATTTAGTAATACATTTCCAGACCCATCTAAGGCTTCTAAGAAAGTATCAGGATAAGGCTGTACACTGGCCCCATATACCCAAGCTGACAATGTAACTTGATCCGACAGTTGGGAAAAAGGAGCACTAGGCAACACCACATTAGAAGCATTACCGTCAAAATTTAATGCTGTCCCTCCGTCATAGCCAGAGACCTGACTCGTATTATTCAATGTACCGTTGTAACCATTACCAGAAATATCCTCGAGCTCAGTCGAAGACGAACTAAGAACTGTCCAGTGAGCTAAAGGAACAATCCCTCTCTTAGCGGCTTGCGGTCCTGCAGCGGAAATATAGTCCAGCCTATCCTGATTCGCGGTATAAAAGTTTCCAGACGCGGTCACATTATGGATGCGCTGAATGCCTATCTCACTGCTGCTATTCGAGTAGTTATCGGTAATGGTACAATTCTCTACCATCGCAGCAGTTCCCCAGACATTTAGCCATAGCCCATTAATATTTTCGACTACGTTCTCTGACACCGTCAGTTCTGCGGTGCCTTGGTCAAGATAAATACCGGGGCCATACAGAACATCAGCAACATAGTTCCCTACAATTTCTGATCCTGGCTGGTTCGCTAGGGTATAAATCGCTCCACCGTCATGTAAGTCCTCCATGGTTTTCGCCACAATATTGTAGTTGATACTATTATTACCCACCACATCTGAATCGAAGTTTACCCAACCCCAGCCCATGCTGATTCCTGAATATGGCAGACCACTAAGATGATTATACGAGACGTCACAATCGTTCGTAATCATTACGGATATCCCTGGTGCACAAAGAAATTCTTCAACACAGTTTTCCATCCTATTTTCTGTGACCGACACCCCAATACATACCCCTTCATTGTCAATGTCACCATTACCAATCTCTATATGTCGGTGATCCCCCACATTAACCGCGGCACTACCGATATCTTCGAAGTAGTTGCCACTCACCTCGCAATACAAACAATCATTCCAGACATTGATCCCCACCGCACCCAAATGTTGAAACGCATTCCCTCTAAACTGAATATATTCTGCGTTTTGAATCTCAACTGCTGCAGGCTGCATATCGCAGTTCGAGTACTCGACGTCATGCCAGTTGCCGTCATCTGTATATTTAGTCTGCAAGGCTAGAGACTGAACGGTCGAGGCCCCCTTGGAGCCATCTACATCCATTAACGACCAATGATCGTGCATGAATGCCAGACGCTCAAAGACAATATTCGACACTCTATCTGCCGTCGATTCCCCCGCAATCTTAATCAAGCGCTCGACTCTAGGAACCACCACCTCCGCAGCCCCCATATCATCAGATGCTCTCTTGTAGTAATAAAGCTTCTGATCATATACATCAAAGTAATACTCCCCCTCTTCATCGAGTAATTCATAAGCATTCTCAAAGTGGAAGAGTCGATCACTACCATACTCTTGATAAAAGAAGCCAGCCCCCCAAATTTGTGGAGTCTTCGCGGCTATTGCTCCCATGGGCTGTTGGAATTTAGCAACCCTTAACCCATCCTCTTCTGTAATATCTCTTAGCCCAACAATATGGTAAGCAAAACCTGACTTAGAATGGATCTCAACGAGGTCAGGGTTATCATACAGTGGCAAGTTATTAAAATCCGTGAAGCTTACCCCGTCATTACTACTACCTGCCTCTAACGCCCATTCCTCATCCCCTACTACCGTGTATTCCCCCCATGCTACTCCATCACTATGATCAATGTAGGCTCCTTTAGACATGTATGCTCGTTGCCCATTGATGTAAAGTTGCCTCAGTTTAGTTGAGCGCTCTAATGTCGTTACATAAATTTCACCATCATGTTGTGTCCAGCTATTCTCATGATGATCACCTCCACTAATGATCACACTCTCACTTCCATATGGCTTATATACTACGTTAAAGCCATTCGAACCACTATCCTCAGGAGTGAACTCCAAGGTATCCGCAATACTGTACGTACCCTCCCTAAGATACACTACAATATCAGAATCCATATTATCATTAATTGTCCTTACGGCCAACTTAGCAGCCTCAATCGAAGCTAAAGGATCATCAATACCACCACTAGCACCATCATCTCCTTCAGGTGACACAAATACAGTCTCACACGCCCCAACCAGCATCATCAAAGCAGACAGAAAAACCTGTCGCATCCGACTGCTAACAATATTATCCAAACAAAAAAAAACTTTCATCACATCAACCAATTCAAAACACTAAAGCTCCCAAAAACAAAACTGAGCTATAATAATACGGGTTAAGAAAAACTCAACCCTAAAGTAATTTTATAGCATAATTACTTCACCTTATTGCATTCAATACAGACAATAAATCAACAAGGTGAAAAGAAGACCAAGTAGGCCCTAGACTACCTTCTACGACGACCGATAGCCACAAGACCACCTAAACCGAGAAGAGCAATAGCAGATGGCTCTGGAACTGTAACTGTTGCTGGAGATGTTGCAACAGTAGCAGCATAACTAAGTGATCTTAACCAAGCCGTACTTCCAGTGTCATTGTTAATGGTGAAGTAAGCGGTAGCCGAATTAGCATCTGCTCGATAATCACCAATAGACCATGCCGCATTAGTACTGAGAGTAGCAACACCACCTGTGTGTGTGAACGATGAAGAACCTACTACAATCTCAACCGCCTGACTAGAGAATAACGTCGCAAAGTTACCTACTGCAGCTGTATCAACTGTACCTGTTAGAGCTGATGTATCCAAGTTAACACTAACAAGTGCGGACTCCCCATCTGCAAGACCAAACGCAATGTTACCGTTATTCCATGCTGTTCCGTTCTGGTTCACTAGAGACATGTATACCGTAAGAGTTCCATCATCTGTATTGTCACCATTACCGTTAAAGTCTTGGTCTGAATACTCCATCCAATACTCTGCTGTCGCTCCAGTAAGAGCAAATGTCGTAGACGTAGGAGTAGGTGTCGGGCCGAAGTTATTGAACGCTGAGTTAATTCCGTCCGAGTTACGTAAGTCATAACCACTTACCGATACAGATGCGTGCGCTGATGAGATGATTCCTAATGCTAATATTAATGCGGTGTATTTCATAATTTTTCGTTAATTTTCTATAGCCAACTTAATGGCCTACATTAACCTTGTTCGTTACCGCGCATAAGTTTCTCAACACCCTCCCCCTTTTTTTCAGCAACAATTATAATGAAATATAATTTACCGATCTAAACAACAATGAATGGTTATTGTAAATCACGTGTACGAAGCAAAAGTACCAATCTAAACACAATACCTTTTTTTCTTCACATTTCATAGCCGTCGTGTACTGAATTAGTGGCCTTAACGCTATTTGCCTATAATTTCAACTACTTAAGCATGTCTTATCCTGATACGAGTCATACCCTACTGAAGCAAGCCCTAGAAGGTCGAGAAGACGCTTGGACGCGTATCATAGAACAGTATGGCGGCTTCATTTATTACTTTTTACAAAGAAATAATGTTAAGGAGAATGACCGAGAAGACCTCGCACAAGAAATTCTCTTACAACTTACTCATGTCCTCAAAACTTATGATCGTGAGAAAGGCAGTTTTCGCAAGTGGTTAGAGCGAATAATAAGAAATCTGATTTACACGCACTATCGTAAATTAATTGCATCACAAAACCGAGACACAAAGTATCTCTCAGAAAGAGAGTTACAGCTTCAAAATGCAACGTCTGAATTAGACTTCTCTATCAACCAAGAATGGGAAGAATACATCACTCATCTTGCTATCGAAAATGTTAAGGAAACATTTACAGGAAAAGCAGTTGAAGTGTTTTCCCTTAGTCTACAGGGGATTTCTACGGAGGAAATCTCGTCAAGAACCGAGCTTTCCATCCAATCGGTATACACCTTGAGAAATAGAGTGAAATCTAAAGTCCAATCTGAGATACGCAGGCTGCTTAAGGATTTAGATGAATAAGTGGTATGGCTATTAAGAAGAATTTCGAATTCATCGGTAACGCTAGTAATATTGCAGACTTATACAATGACGCCCTCTCTCACTCTGGTGAACTCAGCGAGAGCTTATGCCCATCATTTCATGAATTAGACCAATTATCTGACCGCTACACACAGCGCCAAATCATTGGCTCTGGCGCTCAAAAGGAAGTCTTCAAGTGCCTCGATCAAGCGACACAAACGCATGTGGCATATGCTCAACTCAGACCCGAATTCGGACCTGAAGCATTTGAGCCGTTTATCAATGAGGCTAGGGTCACGAGTCAACTGCAACACCCTAATATTATTAAGGTCTTTGATATTGGGTTAGATTCCAATCAGCGCCCATACTTTACTATGGGTCTAAAAGCGGGCTCTTGCCTCAGTTACACCCCATCGTCAACATTACGATCTAAGCTAATTGACTTTTGTAAGGTATGTGACGCTATCGCCTACGCACATTCTAAGAACATTCTACATTTAGATCTTAAACCGGAAAATATTCAAACTGACGAATACGGTGAAGTTCTTGTCTGTGATTGGGGAATTAGCCAAAGAATCACATCCTCAGGAAAAACTCGCCCGCTAGATTACTCAAAAGTTTTAGAGCTCCTAGACATTGAAGAAAAGCAAGAGATCAAAGGCTCACTAGGCTACATGCCACCTGAGCAACTAGATTCCAGTCAACCTCTAGACGTCACTTCAGACATATACGCCCTTGGCAGTATCCTCTGCTACTTACTCACTGGATCGCCTGTACACACAGGTAATAAGGAGGACATCATTCAATCAACTAAGCAATTACGTGTTGATGTGCTCAGACTACATTTGAAGAAGCACAAGATCGCTAGTAGCCTTCAAGAAGTCATCTTGAAGTGTGTCACCACAAGACCAGATGAACGATATCAAAGTGTAAGAAAGCTAAAAGATGATGTCATGAGTTTCTCAAGCGGGTTTCCTACATCCCAAGATCAGAAATCTTTCTGGAAACGCTCTAAACTTTTCTTAAGGAGGCATCCATCTTATTCTCTACTCACCGTCGCCATATTCTTCTTACTCAATGCTGTTCTCTTCATCTCCAATCAACGAAATAGGGAACTAGAACGAGCAAATCTAAAAATTGCTCAAGAAACTCTTGAGGCAGAAAAAAGCAAGGATATAGCCAACTACTTTAAAAGCCTATCGATGTCTGAGGGCTCTGAATCATCCAAAAGAGTATTAGATGATATTTATCATCGCATTAGTAACCTAAGACAATATGACGCCGTCCAGGAAGTAGATAGGATGCGATTGATCTTAGCAACGATCCCCGTAGACGACAGCAACAAAACAAGACATTCCAGAATGTCTTTCTTTCTCGACTTCGTCACCTTAAACTTTGCTGCCCTAAGAAGCACTCAATACCAAAGCCTGAATGATCCAATCATCAGCAATATATGCAACTCTATCCCTCAAGAATACTTTCACTTCTCCAGGGAAGGCAACAAGACGATTAACTTCGACGAACTTGTCAACCTACTCACATACTGGAAGAAATCTAAGAGTGTACCATTCCTGAATAGCATCATATACTATGACTATTATTCTCGAGTAAATTATGAAGGTTACTCAGAGCTTATTAAACTAGCTTTACCTGAAGGCATTAGCTTAAGTTACGACGCGTCAAAAAGACATGCAACGCTATCGCACCCAGATACCGCTCAAATCAATAGCCGCGAAGGAACACAAACTCTATACCCCCTAATTAATACCAAGTCTTTGGACATTAACTTTCAGCCTATTTTTCTGACTTCTAAACTTTCAGGTTCTTCAGTTCAACACCTCGACCTCGAGAAATCAAAAGAGATCGTATTAGATGAATATGTAAGGCTAGACAACCTCAAGCTCTTGATAGTGTCTGACGAACGACATCCAGACAACTACCAAATTAAAAAGTACATACTATCATCGCATGACTACACCATCATTAGAAGGTAATCATACGGAATATAGTTACTATCTAGAGCGTCGTGTCAACAGTGAGATAGCACCTAGCGCAATTAAGCTGATTGACGTTGGTTCAGGAATGGTTGTCCCTGGGTTGTTATCCGTTCCTACACCTGGTGCTTGTGTTGAAGTCGTGGCAAACACGATCATATTCAAGTGAGGCCCAGACACACTTCCGTTAATGTTAAGTGTTTGTGATGAGCCGTCCGCGACAAAACTTCCTATGACAAACTGACCATCTGACGACATAGTCGCATCATTGCCATTACCGTCATCTACAATCATGCTTCTAGAGTTATAAGCATCATTTCGCTGATCCATGTAAAAGAATTGAATGTAGTATGTCTCTCCTGATACTAATCCTGAAGACAGTAAGTCACTAAAGTCGTAGTCGAATGAGTTAAGCGCAGTATCGTAATCGGATGACGTAAACGCACCGGTCGTCGTTGTCACATCCGAACCTGAAGCGGTAACGTCAGAGATCGTAGAATCCGTGTATTGGCTCAAATTCAAAATACTGACAGTATTAATTCCAGAGTACTCACCAATATCGACAATTTCAGCAGTATCGCCTGTTATATCCTGAACCGAACCCCAAGTAATAATCGCAGCATTGGTACACATTGACAGTGCCAAGTAAGGCAACAATATAGTTTTTTTCATAGGATCGCAATAATGCAGTCACAAAGACCAAAAATCAACAATAAAACTCGATTATAATAAACAATAAAACCATTCAACACCTGACGATTCATCAAGCATAGATGGTATATGTCAATAAAACAACCGACGCGGAGATCCTAATACGCATAGCGGAGAGCTGAGATACCGTAAAGGGTGGCAGTCTCTACTCTAAGTATAAGTTCACCTAAGGAGATTGGGATAAAGCCTGACGCCTCTGCGCTATCTACTTCTGAGGACGTAAAGTCTCCTTCAGGTCCAACAACTAACGCTATTGACGTTGCTTCAGGATGATCGCTCACGACCTGACGCATACGCACCGCATTTGGGCGCAGGGAGGCCACTAACTTTAAGTCCGATTCATCGGCTGTAACGGAATCAATAGAAGCGGGTAGATTCACCTGAGGCAACCATGGTTGCTTGCACTGCTTACAGGCTTCTAGCGCAACGCGTTGCCACTTTTCGACCTTCTTAGCAGGACTTCCACTGACGGCCACTGTATTTTGCGTAATCAGAGGGGTAATCTCTGCTACCCCTAACTCTACCGCCTTTTGGATGATGAGGTCCATATTCTTGCCCTTAGGGATCGACTGGTAGAGATGAATCGATGGCGTAATCGGAGCCACACTCTGTTCATCAATGATCACGTATTGAAGGCTCTTATTGGTACACGTCTTGACAACCGCCTCAGCAACACGCCCCTTTCCGTCAAAGAGCTCAATCGTTTCACCTTCCTTAATCCGCAGAACGCGTAACGCATGCTTAGCCTCTTCCTCAGGGAGAAGATCATTAAGCCAGTTCGTAGGAGGTATGTAAAATCGAGCAGCCATCAACGGCATTAAGACGAGTCCTAGAGACAAAGTCAATAATGATGCCAAGCCACGCTTTACTCTCTCTCCGTATCGAGTAAGTAAACTTATGCAACGATACGTAAAGGAAGCTGCACAAAAAGGGCTAACCGCAGCGAAGAAGAATCTCATCCCTGGTCTCATCCTCCAGGCACTAGCGGTTACACTCATTCTGCTCTATTACCGCAATACCTCGTTTGCCTCATACCTCGACCAACTCGGGCAACTCAATGTGTCCTGGTACCCATGGTTTGCTATTGTGACAACCATGGTCTTCGGAGGCTTAATCCCCCTTATCATTGAGGCTAATCAAACTAGGAGAGAAGGACGCACACAGCGATCAATCGGTCAACTAATCCTCACCCTCGTCGTCTGGGGTGTTAATGGATACCTCACCGCTCTCTTCTATAATATGCAAGCTAGCATCTTCGGAGCAAATGCTAGCGCTGCCACGGTCATTAAGAAAGTCATCGTCGACCAGTTTGTATGGGTTCCAATCTACGTTGTACCTTTCTTTACCTACATCTTTCTATGGAGAGATTGCCACTTCTCTCTACCGAACCTAAAGCAGGCACTCAAACAAAAGAGCTTTCTGTCCCGCGCGCTCCCCCTAATGATCTCTAACTGGGCCGTATGGATCCCTGCAGTAAGTGTGATCTACGCCTTCCCTGTACCCCTTCAGATGGTACTGATGAACCTTATTCTCGTATTCTGGAGCCTGATGCTCACCTTCTTTATCAAGGATTAATAAAGCGAACACGAGACACTTAAGCACAGATAGACTCTGATTCACACTAATACTTTTTATGGAATGAGAATCTACGATTATTAAGCCGCTTTACGTTGCTTCAGAAGAGAACTAGAGGTTGGTAAATATCTCTACCTCTGCTGAACGATCAGAATAAGGAACAGTTACCGAACTATCTGCGCCTTTAGACACCTTCGAGCTTGTAAACTTATTCCTAGTAACTTCAACAAAAGAACCTCTTCGGTTGCCCGAAGAGGTTCTTTTTAAAAGCTAATACGATAAACGCCTATGCGTTAACTCCCATCGCTACTACGCCGAGAACAACAATCACAGCGATTGATACCCAGAGGTAGGTAACAAGGTTACCGCTAGATGCGGTAGCCGCACCACGTTTCGCTTGAAGACGGTCGTAACGACCTTGCCCCTTGATCTTGCCCTTACGAAGGAATCCATCGTAGTTACGCTGGATAAGGTGAGTCTCGATCTGACGCATCATATCAAGGATAACACCAACCAAGATAAGAAGTGAGGTGCCTCCAAAGAACTGAGATACCATAGGTGGGATATCCAGCACTTTCCCGATTAACATAGGCAGAACAAAGACAAGAGTGAGGAAGATCGATCCTGCGAAAGTAAGACGTGTCATCGTGAAATCGAGGAAATCAGCCGTAGGCTTACCTGCACGTTGACCAGGGATGTATCCACCACTCTTCTTAAGGTTCTCAGAAATTTCGGTTGGGTTAAAGAATGTAGAAACCCAGAAGTAGGAGAAGAAGAAGATCATAAGACCCGCAATAATATAATAGATCCAGTGAGCTGGACTAAGCACTTCTTGCACGGTAAGTGCCCACGCCTGCCCCTTAAAGAACTGAGCGAGAAGGAATGGAGGGAAGGTAAGGATCGCAGAAGCGAAAATGATCGGCATAACCCCTGCATAGTTGACCTTGAGTGGGAGATATTGTGTCTGGCTGCTTGTCATCGCTCCGCGACGACCACCCACCTGCTTTGCGTATTGTACTGCGATCTTACGCTGAGCCTGAGTGATCGCAATTACAGCGGCAATAACTAAAAGAAGGAACCCGATCAACCCGACAAGGATTATTGGTTGTCCTGTTGCTACGTCACCACCTGCAACGAATTTGTTCCAAGCCTGAACAAGTGCTCCAGGAAGAGCTGCAATGATGTTTACCGAGATCAAGAGGGATACACCGTTACCGATACCACGTTCAGTGATCTGGTCACCGATCCATGAGAGAAGCATTGTACCCGCCACAAGTGTTGTTACAGCAATAGCGAGGAAGCCAAAGCCGAAGTCCGGAACAAGCTTACCGAACTGCTCGATCCCGTTTAAGTAGAGTGCCGTGTCAGGATTCTCAAGAGACTTAGCGATCATCGTGCCCTGTACAAGAGCAATTGCGATAGTGATGTAACGCGTATACTGATTGATGCGTTGGCGGCCTCCATCTTCGCGTGAGAGCTTAGCGAGCTGAGGTACAACCGCAGTCATGAGTTGCATCATGATCGATGCGGAAATGTATGGCATGATGCCTAGTGCGAAAATTC
>WTJZ01000157.1 GCA_011524615.1 Akkermansiaceae bacterium
AGATAGGCTTGGGTTTGTCCTCAGAGGCTTTGTTCAGGATGATATGGAGGGCGGCTTGTTGCTCGTCGTTGAGAGTAAGGGCTTGGGAGGGGACAAAGGAGTCCCCCTTATCTGGATCTCTCTTCACGACTTCGTCCGATACTTCGATATAGCCCTTTGTGCTGAGTGACTTGAGGATCGAGGAGACCCCGTCTCCTAGGAGGCGTTGCGGACAGGAGCCTCCGGCCTTTTGTAGTTGGCAGAGAACAGCATGTTGTCGAGGGGCTCGTTTTTCCAGCTTGAGGAGGGCCTCTTCCGATGGGATGTTGATTAAGTTGACGACCTTTTGGCTCTTATCAAAGTTCTTCTCCTTTCGCAGCGTACTGGGGAGCATCGTCTTGAGAACATGGTCCAAGGGGGCACAATAATACTGACTCATCCACTCGGCGAGCTTCATCAGGGTAGGTGTGATCAAGGCGAGGTCTGAGACTACCTCTAGGATGGGCTTTAGGCGGTGTGTCGAGTCGTCGGAAGTACCTGTCTTGAGTACCGTGCCTAGTACTTGTCTATGCTGAATCGGCACCTTGACCCGATAGCCTGGCGCGAGAGTGACTCCCTCGGGAATGAGGTAGTCAAAGATGAGCTCTCCCGCTCCATCGATGAGCACCTTGACGGTCTCTGATGGCGGGAGAAAAGAAGATTGGTGGTGGGTATTTGTATTAATGTCGTTTTATGGATTATAAAGTGAAACAATTTTTTTACTTATTTATTCTTTAGAGCTTGTCTTTTGTTTGTGTTTTTCTACGATGTTGTTTGGTTAATGAACAGCGTGTGGCTGTAATTTACTGAATCCTGATGGACATGCAATAATGATCGAACACTTTCAAATCCAAGAACTCGTAGGGCAGACTGAACGACATGTCTCCTATAAGGCGTATGATAAGCAATCCGGGAGGAAGTACTTACTGAAGAGATACTTGATCGACAGTGGGATGGGGTTAGGGCGCTATAAGTGCTGGAAGGAAGAATTTAACAAGGTTATAGACTGGGCAATGCGGATGGAGATGCCGAGTCTTCAGTACCTAGCGGGTGGTGGATTTGATGAGAATGATGATAATCCTTATGCCGTTTTTGAGTGGCTTCATTCAGTGAGTTTAGGGGAGCTCCTCCTACGTAAGGGAGAGCTGGATGTGATCATCATTATGGAGATCGTGGAGTCAGCGTTGAATGCGTTAGCCTTCATGCATCAGAGGAACTTAGTTCATGGGAATTTGAGCCCTGATACCATTATGTTTACCAGAGAGACGAATAAGACGCCGTGGTTCGTTGCATGGTGTCCGATTCGCTCGCTTGCGTGTCGTCATGAAGTGAACCGTACGAGTCTCGATGACTTTACTGCCCCCGAGGTGGCTGCTGGAGAGCATGTCGGTCCCGCTGCGGATCTGTATTCATTAGGCAAGATAGTTAGGGAGGCGACGCGGAGCTTTGACGAGCAAGAGGGGTTAGACGAATGGGTGCTCAAGATGACTGCTGAGCGACCAGAAGACCGATACCCTAGTGCGGAGGAGGCTCTCGACGCCTTCGATGACTTAGATCTATTTAAGTTTGAGCTGCCACAGTTCTTGTTAGAAAAGCTGCAGAGCTCCGAAGATAAGCAGGGTTCAGAAGGTTAGAATGATCACACTCATTATAGCAAAAAAGCACCGCTGAAGAGCGGTGCTTTTTTGCTTAATTGGATGGGAAGGGATTAACCTCTACGCTTGCGGCGCTCTCCGCCGCCACCGCCTTTGCGATCGCGGAAGCTTCTGCCGCCACCACCGCTACCTCCACCGCGGCGATCACGATCACGGCCTCCGCCGCCTCCACCTCTACGTTCGCGGCGATCACCACCACGTCTACCTTTGTCCTCTTTACCTCCGCCGAAGCCACGGTCTGGACGAACTGGTACTTGGCGGTTACCAACAGTGAGGTTCGCATCGAGTACTGATTGGACTTCATCTTTCTTAATGTCGACGAGGGTGTGACGTCCGAAGATCTTGATCTTACCAATGCCTCCACTGCTGACTCCGCATTCATTGTAGATCATGCCATTAAGCTGACCTGCGGAGATGTCGTCTTCACGACCTACACCGAAGTAGAGGGTATCGAAGTCTGTAGAATCATTGTCTCTATTAGGACGCTCACCACGTTCTGGGCGGTCACCGCCTGCGGACTTGAGATTGCCTCGGTCTTCAGGGATCGCATTCAGAGCGGGACGAGTGTCAGCCTTCCATGCGTCGACGAGCCCCTGGATGACCTCCATAGCGTCGACCTCATCTTCCGCAGCGATGTCGAGGAACTCTTCAAAGCTGGAGAATTCTGGGACCTTTGGAGTAGGTTCTACGATGTTGCCTTCTTCGTCTTGAGTTGTTTCGCCTTCTTCTGGTGCGAGTACGAGCCCCATGGTTTGGACGAGCTTTTTCACGAGAGTCTTCTCATGAGAGGCGACGAGATCTTCGTGAGACGGGATCTCTTCCTTAGGAATGGATTCTCCGATGTAGCGCTCGACATTCTTGAGGTAACGGAAGTCACGTCGTGAAACGAGAGAGTAAGAAGCACCTGAGCGTCCTGCACGACCAGTACGACCGACACGGTGTACGTAGTCCTCTGGTTCATGTGACATCTCGAGAACATAAACAGCCTCTACACCCGCGACATCGAGACCACGTCCTGCGACGTCAGTAGCGATGAGGAGGCGAACCTGTCCTTGCTGGAAGCGCTTGAGTACACGCTCACGCATCGGCTGTCCCATGTCACCATGGAGGCGCTCCGCGGTCACTCCGAGAACTGAGAGAGCGTCAGCTGCTTCCTCGACCTTACGCTTGGTGTTACAGAAGATAACGGCCTGGCCTGGAGCATCTCTGAGAATGAGGCGGCGGAGGATCTCTAGCTTAGAGCTCTCGCGTACGTCGATCCATGCTTGCTTAATGGTCGTGGCAGGCTTAACCTTACCAGAGACTTGGATGGTCTCGATGTTATCACTAAAGCGGTCTATCAGGCGCTTGATCTCAGGGTTGATCGTCGCTGAGAAGAAAATGTTTTGGCGGTCTTCTGGGAGATCCTCTAGGAGGTCACGGATCTCGTCACGGAAGCCCATGTCGAGCATGCGGTCAGCTTCATCAAGGACGACAGCAGTGAACTCACTCGTGTCGAAGGTGCCCTTACGCAGGTGGTCTTGGAGTCGACCAGGAGTACCAACGATGATTTGTGGGCGTTGCTTGAGCTGGTGGATTTGCTCTGGATATGGAGCACCACCATAGAGGTTAGCGACGCGAACTCCTTTGAGGTTTTTACTAAAGTCTTGGATCGCTTTAGTTACTTGTTGTGAGAGTTCACGTGTTGGACAGACGACAAGGATCTGAGGATGCTTCAGGCTCATATCGAGGTTCTGAAGCAGAGGGAGAGAGAATGCCGCAGTCTTACCAGAACCTGTCTGAGAGAGACCTACGATGTCACCACCATCAAGGATGAGAGGGATCGCCTGGCTCTGGATGTCAGATGGGGTCTCGTAGCCAAGAGTCTCAAGGGCGGATAGGATTTCAGGCTTAAGCCCTAATTCAGCAAAAGGATTACTCATTATATTATTGGTTGATCACCGCCACCCGTATCATAAAAAAGCTAGCTGTAGCTGGTCGTGATCACCCGTGCGGAATAGTCGGGCAGAAAGGCACGATTAATAATAAGTAGCAAGAGAAATCTTTCTTGGTGTGCGGTAGAGAGCTTTTTAATTGACGAGTATCAGTGCTAAGGAGTTTAATAAGGGTATGAGTGACACGCGTATCAACAGCGCAGTCGTCCGAGGGGAATTAGATAACACTCGGATGGGGCAGGTGTCTCTTAGGCTTTGGTTGATTGATCGATCTGAGCCTGTATCAATTCAACTAGATGGTGATTGCCTAAGGGATCTGGCGGGATCTCACATCAAGTTTGAGAATCATCCTATCGAACCCTGGAAGGCTTCCCCTATCGATCTGTCTCAAGTGAGTCATGGGATCGCGGGAGAGATCACAGCCTCTGCTCGCCTCTGTATGCATCGTCCTAATAATGAGGGAGGTTATCATAAGCCAGAACTCGTTAATGTAATGCGACTCGAGTTTTTCTGTGAGCTAGGCAGGGTGGTGCTAGAGGCGTTTGACTTCCAGAGTGAGCTTCTTCTTAAGACCTGGAGTATGTCTGATGAGCAGGAGTTCGCTCAGATGGCGAGTAACTTCTCAGAGTGGCAGCACCATATTCTGAAGCGAGGTCCCTTTGATCCCTCATGTGATGCGCAAGAGCTATCTTATCTCTATGATGAGATTCATCAGAGGTTTGCGGATACAATCGATTTTGACCAAAATGAGGCCGCTTTGATGGGCTGGGATGGTGTCCTGTCAGCCTTAGCAGAGGAACGTGAGATCAAGGCTCCTGAGGATCCATTGATAGAGGCTCTTAGTGCGGACTTAGAGCAGTTCGTAGAGGAGCAAGCTGGTTTGCTAGAGTCACCCGACGAGACATGGTCTGATGAGGTGAAGGTGCACCCAGTGGTGGAGAGTGTCCAGGAGTTGATCGATGACTTTGAGGAGCAAGCATCTCATTTAACCTTTCCACGAGGACGTCATTACCAGAAGCTGATTAATACGCTTGATGATATTGAGGAAGGGATTAGCGGCTTACTGAAGCCATCTCTACTGGATGAGTTGCCTGCGGAGACGTGTATGATCGGCTTTAGGGAATATCTGGGTAAAATGATGGTCGCATTATCCCATTTCTCTCGTTTGATCGAGGTGACAGAGACGGTTGAGGGTAGACGAGAGTTGTTGTTCTTACGGGATGAGATGTTAGACCTGCGGGAGAGTATCTCAGCCTTACGCTTTGAGATGAATAATTTGTAGGCAAGCTATTATTGAGCCTCTTCTTGTCAAAACGGGGTGAAAGTGTCATATCTTATCCATGGCTAGGATGATTATGCTTATGTTAGGAGTGGTCGCTTGTCTGGTGACCTCATGTCATACGATGAAGGGGCTTGGACAAGATCTCCAGATCGCAGGGAGAGCGCTGTCGACTTCTGCTGATAAGACGATGCAGAAGGCGGGGAATAATACTCCTGCCGCTCAGCCTGTAGTCGCGCCTCAGACGCCTGATTATAATGTGCCACCACCACTTCACCACAACAACTACTAGACAAGAGCAGTCTAGTAGTTCATAGAGTGCACCTCTTAATTCATGAAGCCTTACACCCTCTTATGTGAACACTCCGAGTCCGATGATATTACGTACGGACTGTATGAACGCGATGGTATCAAGTACTATCAGGTGAATACGCAACCTGTCTCATCGAGCAAGGAGGTGAATTGTGAGCATGAGTTAGCCTTCATGATGTCTCGTCCTTTTAAGCCTGCTAAGCAGCCTAAGTTCTTGGTTATCGGATTAGGTGTAGGCGGGTATCTCAATGCTCTGGCAGAGGCTCTTCCGCAGAAGAAGGCGATCTTTGAGGTCTTAGACCTCAACTCGAAGAGCGGCTCATGGTTCAAGGAGCATCTAGTGGAAGAATCTTCAACAATTGGACGAACGGAGTTCATTACCAATAAGGTGGTCAGTTATGTGAAGTCTAAGTCGGATCAGTATCATGGGATCTTCTTTGATCCGGAACTCTGGAGATCTTTTGGCAATAAGGAGGATCTGATGAGCAAGCCGTACCTCAACTACTTCGTCAATGCACTTAAGATGGGGGGATTACTCGGGATGATCACGGAGCGTTCTGATAAGATCGTTCTTGGGCGTATGGAACGTTCAGGACTAGAGGTGAGAACAGAGCGCTTCTCAGCAGTACCTGGAGGTAAGCGCCAGCGTACCATCTGGTTGGCTAAGAAGGGCCATTATGTGAAGCAACGCGATGCAGAACGTGCGGCTAAAGAGGCTTAAGCCGTTCTGGACCCGCTTAACGGAATGCATCAAAGTTCTTGAAGTGCATCTTACCAATAAGATGCATTCGCTCTGGTTCCGTAATTTGATCAATGAATGATTTGACAGGAGCTCCTGCTCCTAAAGGTATAGGGCGTCCCCACTCCTGAGAGGCGTCTTCCATCCATGAGACGAAGGCGTCACGGGCAATGATAGAGGCCGCTGCGACTGCTGGGTCTGATTCGGCTTTAGTTCTCTGTTCGAGTTTAAGGTCTATTTTTTTCTGACTGAGGGCGTAGTCAAGGACCTTTTCATTAGCGAATTGGTCGGAGAGGGCGTGAATGCAGTCAGGTTGCTTTTGTTTGAGATTTTCGTAAACCGTGGCATGTCCCCATGCGAGGAGGCGGTTGAGGTTTTGGAACTTACCGTAGAGGTTGTTGTATGTCTCGGGCTTGAGCAAGATGCAGTCCCACTTGAGACCGGGCAGCTCCTTTATTTGTTCTGCGAGCTTGGCGATTTTTGTACGGGACTTAATGGCCTTTGAGTCCATGGCTCCCATGTCTAGTAGTGCCTGAGCAATGTCCTTGTCCGTATAGACGCCTGCGATGACGAGTGGCCCCAGGACGTCGCCCTTACCACTCTCATCAACGCCGAAGTGAGGTCGGAACCACTCTGGGTTATTGACCTCTTCATATCCTAGTTCAGCGGTGCCGAGAACCTTTGGCTCTAGGGTGAAGCGGACGAAGTCTTCTGTCCCTCCGCCTTGCACAAGGACCTTTGGCCCTTTTTGATACGCAGTTACATTGACCTTGCCCTTCTTCGCGGAGAAATAGGCATACGGCTTTTCTGAGAATTCGAAGCCTTCTTCTACTAAGACTGCTTTGAGTGTCTGGACGTCTAGTTCGCCTAGAGGTTTAGTATATGATGTAAGAGCCACTGAGTAAGCATAGGAGACGAGGAAGTGAAATGCGATGGTTAAATGTCGATTCTTTGGTCTAGAGAGCGCTTGTCATCTGCGGTGTAGGTGCTCTATTGGGTGTATATGAAGATTTATGTGCATTACAATTGCAGTAGCTGTAAGAAGGCTCTGAAGTGGTTAGAGGCAAATCAGGTGGAGGCTGAGATTGTAAACTTACTGGAACAGACGCCTTCTGTAGAGGAGTTCCAGCAAATGGTAGAGGCCTACGATGGGAATCTGAAGAAGTTATTCAATACTTCAGGTCAAATGTATCGAGAGTTAGGAATCAAGGATAAGGTGGCTTCTATGTCGCAGGAAGAGGTTTTTTCTCTCCTAGGTAGTGAGGGTATGCTGGTGAAACGTCCGTTCTTATTAGCGGGGGGTAAGGGGCTCGTAGGCTTCAAGGAAGAGGCGTGGGCTGAGGTGCTCTAAATATCGTTCTGAGATCATATGGGGGCCTCATTATTAGAGCAACCAGAGTCGTTTCAGCACGCACTGATTAGTTGGTTTGCTAAGGTGGCCCAGGACTATCCATGGAGACGCACTACTGACCCCTATGAGATCTTAGTCTCTGAGGTGATGCTACAACAGACGACGGTACAATCTGTGATCGAGAACCGTCGTTTTGAGCGCTTTCTGGAGGAGTTCCCAACAGTACATGAACTCGCGGTCGCGAGTGAGGAGCAGATCCTCAGAGCGTGGGAGGGGCTCGGGTATTATAATCGAGTGCGTAATCTGCAGAAGACTGCGAAAGCGGTCATCGATGAATATGAAGGGGAGTTCCCCTCTGATCTACAGCTGTTGCAACAGCTGCCTGGGGTGGGGGCTTACACATCTGCAGCGGTGGCGTCTTTTGCCTTTGGGCTATCAGCTCCTCTAGTGGATGCGAATGTGTCGAGAGTCTTTGCTCGAGTGTTCGATGATGAGACTCCTATCAATACCCCAGCGGGACAGAAACTCGCATGGAGCAGGGCTGAGGTCCTCGTGCCTGCAGATCAAGCTCGTTCTTATAATGCGGGGCTTATGGAGCTAGGTCAGCAGGTGTGTAAGAATAAGGAAGTCCTCTGTGACCAGTGTCCAGTGCAGAGCTATTGCCAGACGACGAGACCTCTCGAGTTACCTAAGAAAAAGGCTAAGGCAAAGAGCGAAGAGGTGACCGAACATGCATTATGGCTCCGTAGAGGAGAGAGAGTCCTCCTGCAACAAGGTCAGGGCTCTCGCCGTAAAGGCATGTGGACCCTGCCTCTCATTCCAACAGATGTTGGACTCCCATTGGTCAGCCAAACGAAGTACGCAATTACTAAGTATAAGGTGACACTACGGGTCTACTCTGGGGATGAAATCCCCGCAGAAGGGCGATGGGTCAGCCTCTCAGAGTTAGAGCAGCTCCCTATACCGTCCCCTATCAGGAAGGTGATTGAGAGCCTACTCCAGCAGTTTATATAGGGGAGGAGGCGCCCCCATTGCCCCTTATTGACCGATATTCAGTTCGTTTTGGATCACAGAGACATGATTCTTTAGATCCTGAGCCGTGATACCTGCGGTGAGTTTAGAGAGGTCGAATCGGAATTGAGCGGGAATCAGCTCGGGCTTGAAGTACAGTACTCCGAGGTAAGCTCCAGCGAGAAGAAGAACGAAGAAGAAGAGAAACGTGAGGGTGGAAAGAAGGCGCCCCTTTTTCTTAGCCTCCTCTTGGTAAAAGCTCGGCGCGTTATGATCGTGAACACTAACGGCGCGGGTTTCTGTCGGAGGCGCGATAGTAGCAGAAGCTTGCTTGGCTAACTCGGCTCTCACGGTCTGAGATACAATACGCTGTATGTGTTGCTCTACCTCAGGAGTTATTGAGAGGGTTGGGGGAGTGCTCACTGGTTGGTGGGCTATCTGAGGTGCAGGCTGCTGGATTGCAGCAGTCGGAGCTGTAGCTAGTTGCACAGGAGGAGTTTGAGGAGCCACAGGAGGAGTGGCTGGAGTCGATGCCGGGGCAACGGAATTGGTCTTCTCAAAATATCCATGGGATGGTCTGAGAGGTTGAGGTTTGATATCTGTAGACATAGTGTGTGTTTGGTTAGTCTGACGACCTTCGGTAGAGGGTGGATTATATATGGTGCCTGGAGAACAGGCTTATGCATGAGGCAAGGTATGTTAATCTAAGGAGTCGGAATGAATCCTGACACTTATGACTACTGTGTATAGATGGTGTTTTATTCACTTTCTTCACATAAAAGTTGGGATAAAAATTTTTAATGAGGCGGATGTGGCTAATGTGGGGACAAAAGACCTTGATTCTTTTGGGGAAATTCCATTTATGTTTATCCTACTTTTTTAAAGGACGACCATTATGAGCGACCAAACAATCATTTACACGATCACCGACGAGGCCCCAGCACTGGCCACGTATTCATTTCTTCCGATAGTAGAAGCGTACACTAAGTCATCAGGACTGAATGTTGAGACGCGTGACATCTCCCTAGCTGGTCGTCTTTTGGCTGTCTTCCCAGAGGTGCTTACTGATGAGCAAAAGGTGGGTGATTACTTAGCGGAACTTGGGCAGTTAGCTAAGACCCCAGAAGCAAACATCATTAAGCTACCAAATATCTCAGCGTCTATTCCTCAACTGCAGGCAGCAATTGCGGAACTTCAGGCTAAGGGGTACGCACTTCCAAACTACCCTGAGTCTCCTGCTACTGATGAGGAGAAGGAGATCAAGGCACGCTATGATAAGGTGAAGGGATCCGCTGTGAACCCAGTTCTCCGTGAGGGTAACTCAGATCGTCGTGCTCCAGGTGCTGTTAAGGAGTTCGCTAAGCAGAATCCACACCGTATGGGCGCGTGGTCATCAGATAGTAAGTCTCGTGTTACACACATGACAGCTGGAGACTTCCGCTCTAACGAGCAGTCGGCAGTGATTCCTGCAGCGACTACTGTTCAGATTCTTCATACGGCTAAGGATGGTACAGAAACCGTTCTCAAGGACGGGATCGCTTTACAAGCTGGTGAAATCATTGATGCGACATACATGAGCAAGAAGGCTTTGGTTGCATTCTTAGAGGAACAAAAGGCCGCTTCACAAGCTGACGGAACGCTCTTCTCATTACACATGAAGGCGACGATGATGAAGGTGTCAGACCCGATCATCTTCGGACATTGTGTTAAGGTCTACTTCGCGGAGCTCTTCGAGAAGCATGGCGCACTCTTTGCTGAACTCGGGATCGATCCTAACAACGGGATCGGTGATGTAGCGGCTAAGATCAGTGGTCTAGATGCAGCGCAGAAGGAGGAGATCGAAGCTGATCTTGCAGCATGCATCGCGAATGGCCCAGACCTCGCTATGGTCAATTCAGATAAAGGGATTACTAACCTTCACGTACCATCAGATGTGATCATTGACGCTTCTATGCCAGCAATGATTCGTACGTCTGGCCAAATGTGGAATAAGGATGGTGCGCAGCAGGATACGAATGCAGTCATTCCTGATTCATCATATGCTGGTGTCTACCGTGAGACGATCGACTTCTGTAAGGCGAACGGTGCATTTGATCCAACAACGATGGGAACTGTTCCGAACGTAGGTCTCATGGCTCAAAAGGCTGAGGAGTATGGATCACACGACAAGACCTTTGAGGTCCCTGCTGATGGGATGATCTGTGTGAAGAACGCTGAAGGGGAGACAGTCCTCTGCTTCCCAGAGGTAGAGGAAGGTGATATCTGGCGTGCATGTCAGGTGAAGGATCTCCCGGTGCAAGACTGGGTTAAGCTTGCGGTATCTCGTGCACGTGCGACAGGTTGGCCAGCAGTATTCTGGTTAGATGCAGACCGTCCACACGATGCAAACCTCATCGAGAAGGTGAACGCATACTTACCAAACTACGATACTGAAGGGCTAGAGCTCCTGATTAAGTCACCAGTCGAAGCGACAAAATATACGCTCGAGCGTTTGGCTAAAGGTGAGAATACTATTTCTGTTACGGGTAACGTACTTCGAGATTATCTTACGGATCTCTTCCCGATTCTTGAACTAGGAACATCTGCTAAGATGCTCTCAATCGTTCCTCTCATGAACGGCGGTGGACTCTTTGAGACAGGTGCAGGTGGATCGGCTCCTAAGCATGTTGAGCAAGTGATTGAGGAGAACCACTTACGCTGGGACTCTCTTGGTGAATTCCTTGCCCTAGCGGTCTCTCTTGAGCACCTTTCGGAGAAGTATGGTAACGCTAAGGCTCAGATTCTCGGTGAGACTCTTGATGCGGCTACTACTCAGTATCTCCTTAACAATAAGGCTCCATCGCGTAAGACAGGTGAACTCGATAACCGTGGTTCACACTTCTACGTAGCGATGTACTGGGCACAGGCTCTTGCTGCATGCGCTGATGCGGAGTTGGCTGCGGAGTTCGCACCTGTTGCTGAGAAGTTAACGGCGCAAGAAGAGGCGATCGTAGCAGAGCTCAATGGTGCTCAGGGCGTAGCAGCAGACATCGGAGGCTACTACAAGCCATGCGATGAGAAAGCATCTGCGGTAATGCGTCCATCTGCGATTCTTAATGAAATCGTTGCTAGCCTCTAGGTTTTAGTGATTTAGATTATACTTAAAGTCTTTTAAGCGCCTCATATGAGGCGCTTTTTTTTGGGGCGTTTTAAGCTTGCCATATGATTTGGTAAGATAGTGAGGTTAAATCGTTCTGATTCTATTCGTGTTATTTTTGTTTAAAAAATTGTGACAAAATAATTTTTGTTTAAAGGTTCAATTTTTATTGAACTCTATATTTGGCTGTGTAGTCTGAATCTATGCCTGTCTGGCATGCTACATCTGCCTTAACTTATTTTATTGGGATTACTCCAGAGTAATGAACCAAGGGCGGTAGCTTATGAATTATATATGAGTAAAAAAATCTTAGTCGCGGGAGGTGGTGGATTCATCGGTGGTGAGTTAGCCAGAGTGTTAGTTAGTAGAGGCCATGAGGTGGTAGTTGCTGACATTAAGCCATTGTCAGAATGGTACCAGTTGCAAGATAAGGCACACAATGTGTCCGTTAACTTAGAGAGCAAGGAGGCTTGTTATGAGTTAGTGAAGGGCTGTGATACGGTCTACAATCTTGCATGTAATATGGGAGGGATGGGCTTTATTGAGTTCAATCGTTCTCTTTGTATGCTGAGTGTATTGATTAATACACATTTACTCATGGCGGCAAAAGATTTAGGGGTGAAGGAGTACCTTTACTCATCCAGTGCATGTGTCTACCCTGATTACCGCCAAGGAGAGGCAGACGTAGTGGCTCTCAAGGAAGAGCATGCTTATCCTGCTATGCCTGAAAATGGATATGGATGGGAAAAGCTCTTTTCGGAGCGACTTTGTAAAAACTTTGAAGAAGACTTCGGATTTGTATCTAAGGTGGTGCGCTTCCATAACGTATATGGGCCTAATGGAACCTGGGACGGGGGGAGAGAGAAGGCTCCTGCGGCAATGTGTAGGAAGGTCATAGAAGCGATCGATACAGGTAAACATGAAATTGAAATCTGGGGCGATGGCGAACAAACGCGTTCCTTTATGTACATTGATGACTGTATCAATGGCTTAGACCGAGTGATGGCCTCAGACTACACAGATCCGCTAAACCTTGGACGTAGTGAATTAGTGACGATTAATCAGTTGCTCGGGATGGTAGAAGAGATTGCAGGAGTGGAATTGAAGCGCTCTTACAACCTCAATGCGCCCCAAGGTGTACGAGGACGAAATTCTGATAATGATCTGATTAACAAAGTGTTAGGCTGGGAACCTGAGATCGACTTACGTACGGGGATGGAGAAGACTTACCACTGGATCAAAGAGCAGTATGATCGCCGTAAGGCGGGAGAGAATGTAGTTCTCTAATGCAATGAGTGTAGGCCGCGTCAATATCCTAGGTGTAGGGATCTCAAAGCTGAATTTAGCAAAGGCACAACAGTGCCTTGAGGTTGCTTGTTCTGATGAGAATCATGTTGGATTTGTAACGGTCACAGGCGTTCATGGAGTGATGGAGTCTCAAAAGGATCCAGAACTCAGGGCTATTCATAATCGCTCGTTTCTGTCTACTCCTGACGGGATGCCTATGGTTTGGCTAGGCCAAGCATATGGCGCGCAAGAGATGGATCGAGTGTATGGCCCAGAACTCATGGAGCAGTTTTTTGAGCAGACTAGAGGAACAGGGACTAAGCATTTCCTTTTTGGTGGCGCCGATGGAGTGGTTGAGGAACTTAAGGAAGCTATGTGCCAAAGGTATCCAGGAACTGATATTGTTGGGGTTTACACTCCTCCATTTCGCCCCTTAACTTCGGAAGAGGAGCGTGACCTCTATGACGCATTACAGCGGTTACAACCTCATTGCTTTTGGGTCGGATTAAGTACTCCCAAGCAAGAACGCTTTATGGATGACTTTTTGACAAAGTATCCAGAGATCAATAAGGGGTGGGGGCATGGATTTACGATGTTTGGAGTAGGGGCTGCATTTGATTTTCATTCCGGTAAGGTAGAGCAAGCTCCATACTGGGTTCAGAGATCGGGGCTTGAATGGCTATTTAGGGTAACCAAAGAACCTCGCAGGCTTTGGAGGCGCTACTCCGTAAATAATACGAAATTTATCTTTGCAATTTTAGGCCAGTTACTGAACATTAAAAAATATCAGCTAGATTAAAATCTACGAACTTCTCTTGACGTGAGTAAAGCAACAAACATCCACCCTGAATTTTCTCGATTCCTACAGCGAGAAGAAAAAGAAGAATTGCTGGGGCAAAAGGGGAAAGTCTTTTGGCTATATGGACTCTCAGGTTCGGGTAAGTCGACCATTGCGAACGCAACCGAACGCAAGCTGCATGAAGCTGGTAGAATGACTGTAATCCTAGACGGAGAC
>WTJZ01000040.1:0-2413 GCA_011524615.1 Akkermansiaceae bacterium
CAAATGGAGATCGAATACTTCTGCTCTGCGGAACAAGGTCTCGCCCTCACTGACGAGTGGCTAGAGCGTCGCCTCAGCTTCTACGAGGAGATCGGTATCCCTCGTACCAAGATCCATGTCCTCGACGTCCCAGACGGAGAGCGTGCCCACTACTCCTCTAAGACATATGACCTCGAGTACGAATTCCCATTCGGTATCGATGAACTCGAAGGGGTAGCCTACCGCGGAGACTACGACCTCAGCAAGCATGCAGAACACTCCGGCAAGCCGATCGAGTACTTCGACGAACAGACTAAGGAGAAGTTCCTCCCTCACGTCGTCGAGCCATCAGCAGGGTGTGACCGTACCGTGCTCGCGCTCCTCTGTGAGGCGTATGAAGAGGAAGAACTCACCGACTCAAAAGGCAAGACGGATATCCGTACCGTTCTCCACTTTGACGCTAAGATCGCCCCGATCAAGGCTGCTATCTTCCCACTCCTCAAGAAGAACGAAGAACAAGTCCGCATCGCCAAGGAGCTCCAAAAGCAACTCCAGAAGCATATGAACGTCTTCTATGATGAGACTGGAGCTGTGGGTCGTCGCTACCGTCGTCAAGATGAGGTCGGGACTCCATTCTGCATCACGATCGACTTCGAGACTCTCGGAGAAGAAGGTGAAGAGCTCAAGGACACCGTGACCATCCGTCACCGTGACAGCATGGAGCAAGAGCGCATCGCACTCAGCGAGGTGCTCCCATTCCTCCTCGATCAAATCGCATAACCCATCTCGCCCCATAGAGCTCAGCCTCTATGGGGCTTTTTTGTGCCTATTCATCGCAAATATAGTGACGCAAATTAAAATATGTCCGTCGCAAATAATTAATTCAAAAAACCAGTGCCATACGATCATCGGTAAAGACAAAGACGCAAATCAACCAATATAATGCAGTAAGTGAATGCGCAAACTGAACAGAACCTGAACTCACGCAAAACGAGTAGAATCTCTCTTGATCCACTTCAGAAATGAATATAAATACTCGGTACATTCAAATTTATGAAAAGCATTTATACCTTTCTCATCGCTTCTGCTCTCTTTATCTCAGGAGCTTTCGCAACAGTATTCCCATTCCCAGGCATCACCTTCACGATCCAGAGTGAAGACACAGGACGCTTCCTTAGCTCAGAGAGTGGCCTCGTACGTATGACCGCTAACCGTGAAGTAGCTACAGAGGCAGAGTACTTCGTTACAGAGTTCGCAGCTGCAGGTACATTCTACATCAAGTCCGTATCAACAGGTAAGTATGTCCGCCAAAACGGAGGTAAGAAGCTCAAGTGTGACGCAACACTCAGCAATGCTACCCAATGGAAATTCAACACCGTAAGCAAAAACAACGGTACTTGGGCAACCTTCGAAGGCCTCACAATTGCTAACGCTTCTACTAACAAAAACCTCAAAGAAGTAGGTACAGGTGCAGCTGACTACGTGAAAGTAACAGGAACTAAGACATCTCGTTCATTCCGTTGGATCTTCGCAGCGCAATAATTCTTCGCTACTTCCATCACTTTACTAAAGCAAGGCTCCTAGCCTTGCTTTTTTGTTACCCACCTGTCTCACTCTGCTCTGATGAAAGTACTCAGTATCACGCTCATCCTCGTCACCCTTATCGTATGTGGCACCTTCCTCTACCTAGAGCGTTCACCAGCTCCGGAAGCACCACCTATAGTCACAGAAACGAAGACGATACGCTCTGAGCATACTCCCCCTACTCGTCAGAATACACAGAGTGACTCTCCCCCACTCGAACGTGCCTACCTTGATGGCGTCGACTCCTTCACCTCACAGCTTACCTGCACACTCCAGCAAGACCCAGAAGCAGCCTTTCTACAACTCGCTGAGATCGATCTCCGCGTCGTCCCTCCCAGCACGGTCAGCGCCGCTTACCTCAAGTTCTATGAAGATGACCTAGTCGCGGGGCTCGAGGGATTCCAAGTCTTTGGTGAAAAGAACAGCCTCCTCGCAGATCTCCTCCCTCAATATGCCGTTGCATACGCGAAGCAAGACAGTGATGCGGCTCTCACATGGTGTCTAGAGAATCCTGACCTTGTAGGAATACCCCATGCACTACACGCGCTAGGTAAGGAATACTCCTACGCCACTCCTACCGCCCCATTGATCGAGAAGGTCCTCTCCTCAGAACTAGAAGACGGAAGCAAAGCCAGCTACCTAAGTGGACTCCTAGGAGGATGGCTCGACGAGGCCCCAGACGAAGCACTCACCGAGTTTGCTACGCTCCCCTCCTCTCCTGTTATGGATGACGTGATCATCGACCACATCGAGACGATCTCTAAGTTAGACCCTGCGGCCGCTCAGAGCTGGGCCTCCTACATCGAGAACGATGAGGACAGAGAGTATGCGCTCCAGCTCATCAAATAAG
>WTJZ01000040.1:2513-4423 GCA_011524615.1 Akkermansiaceae bacterium
CGGATGAAGGCATGCTGCCCGTTCAGCTCATGCCAAGTGAAGTTCAGATCCGCCTCATTAAAGGCATTATAGAGTACCTTACGCCCCTCTAGTGGCACATGCGGATCTTGGCGTCCCCATACACACATCACCTCCCCCTGGATCTCCGTGAGACGCTCAATCGTCTGTGGAGCATCACCAGCAGGCATCGTACTACTGTGGATGTCGGTAGCGTATAGACAACTCGCGGCCTGCACACGAGGATGCAATGCAGCGCGGAAGGCTAAGTGGCCTCCTAGACAAACCCCGTACGTCCCTAATGACCCATTACAGAACGACTGCTCATCGAGCCAGTTCACAATCGCGACGGTGTCAGCATCATGATCGGTTAAGGGCTTGGTGAACTTATCGCAATTCCCCTTCTCCTTACCCTCATCATCATAGGCGAGGACCGTGCCGATCTCATTGAGTTCATGAAAGACCTCTGGAACGACCACGACATACCCATGACCTGCGACAAAGGCGGCCGTACGAGCGATCGGAGCGGTAATCTGGAAGATCTCTGAATAAAAGACCACAGTCGGATATGCGCCATCACGATTCGGTCGGTAGACCTCACAGCGCATCTGTCCGGTCGGTGTATCCAGTACGATTTCTTCTTGGGAAATAGTCATACCCTGACATAGCATCTCCCCATCAGAAGCAAACACAAAAACGGCCACCGTTGACTCAGTCAAACAGTGGCCGCTGATCTATACGATCTTGATTCCGGATGAGAAGCCCCCTAGAAGACGAAGTAAAACTCCTGAGATGCGACTAATCCCGCGATCAGATTACGGTACCCCGCACGCTGGTCTTCTATTGATGCTAACAACTCTTGGCAAAACTCCTGTTCACTCGCATCAGGCAGGCGACTCAGTACTACGAGAAAGATCGTCTCAATGCGTTCTGCAACTCCATCTACCGTATCCACGAGTTCATTAATGGCTGCCTCATCATTATGTACCACATGCTTCTGTACTGCTCCATTGAGTAACTCTAGCGCCTGAGAGACCGTTCCCTCTGTAGAAGCCTCATCGATCGCGGCCTCACGGCGGGATTGGCCAAACACACTCAGGAAGTGCCCACTAGGAATAGGTGTAGGCATCTCGGAGGCACGCTTCAAGTCTCTCGGTATACGACGGCGAAAGTTATCGGTATCATAGTCGACATAGTCCGGCACCTCATCCGCAGCCATTGGGAACTCCTTATTCTTCAGCTTCTCAAACGTGGTCAGGAAGAAGTCCTCGAACTCTAACTGAGACATCTCATTCACACGCTCTGCGAGCTCTGCCTTCTTCATGATGTATTGATCCGCATAGATGAAGTACGGGGACACTGGCTTACGCTTAGGCAATTCATCTGGATTTGACGACGCGAGTGAGAGCAAGGAGTCCCAGACCTGCTCTGCGGACATTCTGTTCACGCGGCGACCATCTAGCGCACGCACAGATCCATTCTCCAGATTCTTATGAGAGGAGACAAACTGAAAAGTGCGGGTAGACATCAACGTCTGCTGAAAGGCATTCATATCATAGTCATACGCCTTCATGATCTCTGCGATTTTTGTCATCAGACGAGGGAAGTTCGACTCACTCGGTGCGACATAGTCCCCCGTAACTGGTGTCAGCGAGACCCCCATCACACGCGCCCAGAGTCTATTAGCGATCGTGATCGCAAACTGCTCCGTCTGCTCATCGATCATCCAACTCGCAAACTTATCTAACGACGTATAGTCATCCTTACGGTCACTCATTCTCAACTTTGCCCCAAAGGCAGCTCGCGCAGATACCGTCTCACCAGGATCAGCATCACGATAGGCATAGTTGTTCGGGAGCGTCACTCGTCCGCGACCCTTTTCCTCATTCACCCCATAACGTAAGATACTATTC
>WTJZ01000193.1 GCA_011524615.1 Akkermansiaceae bacterium
AAGGTCTCAAAAGTCGAGACTGTATAAGGCATTCGCAGTTTTGTTATTTAGGAGGCTAAAGTTAAAAGTCCTAGGAGAACCTGCGCACGGGGAGTAAGGAGCAACTCCTTTGTAACCCACTTAACGTAAAAACACGCTTTCCAACTTTCTTCAAAATTTAAACAAAGCCTGAGGGAGAGACCGCTCTCTTGTTACAGTAGTATTTTGTTTTTCATATTTTTTCAGAAAGCACCGCCCCTCAGGGCGGTGTTTTTTGGTTCTTGGGTCAGCCATTTTACTAAAGCTGCCACGATATTTCACTATTTGCACAGGAGGTATTACAGCTCTAGATCCTCCACTTGTTTTATAAAAACGCCGAGAGGAACGTACATGATCACGGCGAGCAACATTATTAGAAGATGAAGCCTCACACGCAGGTTCTACAAGGACCTGCAGAGCCCTCAATCTATGATTCAGTACGGCTCAGGGGGAGAGAACTCTTCAGTAACTAAGAGATCGTCGTATAATACAATACTATCTAAGCAAACAACCTGATTAAGTTAGAAACAATAGAAAAGGTTAGCTAAAGCGCTATAACCACTTTGATAAAAAAGGAAAAAGTGGTGGCTCATCTCGGATTCGAACCAAGGACACGCGGATTTTCAATCCGCTGCTCTACCAACTGAGCTAATGAGCCATTTCCGTTTGAGAAGCTTTCGTTTCTCGCGGGGCGGTATTGTTAACACCATATTTTGAGCATGACAAGAGAAAAGTGATACTAATTTCATTTTTTTTGACGAAGGGGATAAAACGCTAGGGTAGCGTGCTCGCTTTACCACCTCTCTTAGTGCACGGCAGGAAGGAATAAGTCTCACCAATCCTGCAAGTGAATGTACTTTTCCCCCTCTATCTCATGAATAGTGAGAACAGTGTGGTAGAATGCACGTGAAGAACAGAGGACGAAGGAGAAGGAAAGCGAGTTTTTTTCGTACTCTCGTATTGCATCCTGTCGAAAGTCGGTGTTTAAGATGGGGCTTCAGTATTATGGCGGGAAAACTCACCTACAAAGAAGCAGGGGTTGATACGATCGAAGCGGCCTCATTCGTAACAGACATCAAGGGACACGTACAGCGTACGCAAAAGTCCCGCCAACTCATGGGGCGCTACGGCTTGTTCGCAGCTGCCTTTGACATGAGCAACTATAAGGAGCCTATCTTGGTTACTGGTTGTGACGGCGTTGGCACTAAGATGGAAGTACTCATCGAAGAAGATCTCCTAGAGATCGCAGGTAAGGATCTCGTCGCGATGAGCGTGAACGACATTCTTACTACTGGAGGAGATCCTCTCCTCTTCCTCGACTATGTGGGAGTGAACAAGCTAGAGAAGGCTAAGCTCACTCGTCTCATCGCCGGGATGTGCGATTACCTAGAAGAGTGTGATTGTATCCTAGCCGGTGGAGAGACGGCAGAGATGCCAGGGATCGTCCCAGAAGGAATGATCGAATTCTCAGGATTCTGCGTTGGAGCAGCGGAGAAGCCAGACCTCGTAGACCCATCAACAATCGCGGTAGGAGATGTCCTAGTAGGATTCCCATCAGACGGCTTCCATGCAAACGGTTGGTCACTCGTACGTCGCATCCTCGAGCAGAACCCAGACCTCCTCACTAAGGAAGAGTTACACGACCTACTCGCCCCTACTCGCCTCTACCATGATGTAGTAAAAGATATCAAGGCGCAGGGAATCAAGCCAAAGGCCTCATCACATATCACGGGTGGTGGACTTCCAGAAAACTTAGAACGTCTCTTCGGGGAAGGAATCGGAGCGACTCTCAATGTACCAGAGTGGGATCACCCAGTAGCGCAGAAGGTTCTAGAATTTGCAGACGAGATCGATCGCTATCATACCTTTAATATGGGAATCGGATGGGTCGCTATCGTTTCACCAGAAGAAGCAGAGAAAGTAGCTACTGCTGGTCCTGGTGGATTCGTGATCGGAACTATCACTAATGAAGAGGGAGTAAAAATCTCCTAACATCCTCTAACAGATCTCAATAACTCTACAGAACTATGTGCGGTATCGCGGCTATCCGTCTCAGAAAACCTCTCGAGTATTATAAAGATAAGTACAATAACCCACTCTGGGGCTTCAATAAGCTGTTCCTCCTCATGGAGAAGCAGCATAACCGAGGTCATGACGGAGTCGGTATTGGGTCCTGTAAGCTAGACATGCCTACTGGGCAGTCCTACATCGCACGGAGACGTGACTCAGAGAAGGATGGTCTAGCGCGCCTCTTTAATACCGAGTTGGAAGAACTCGATAAGGCACACAAGAACCCGCACAAGGCTGTCGACCAAGACTGCCCTCATTCCCTACGTGAGCACTTCGACTTCGCGGGAGAGATCCTAATGGGGCATCTCCGTTACGGCACCTCTGGGGGCCATGATGAAGCCTCATGCCATCCGTACCTCCGTCGCAGTAACTGGCCTACCAGAACTCTGATGGTGCAGGGGAACTTCAATATGACCAACACGGGACAGCTTAATAGTAAGCTGATCTCTCGAGGTCAGCACCCTGTCTTCGGCACGGATACGCAAACCGTACTAGAGGAAATCGGCTTTCACCTAGATGAGGAACACACCGATCTCTATCGTAAGCTACGTGATCAGAACATCCCGGGGGAAGAAATCCCCTCCCACATCTCCGAGCAACTCAATCTAGAGAAAATCGTCTCAGAGTCGGCAGAAGACTGGGACGGTGGATATGCGATCTCAGGAATCGTGGGTAATGGAGACTTCTTCGTGATTCGTGATCCACACGGTATCCGCCCATGTTATTACTACATCGATGATGAAGTGATCGCGGTCTCCTCTGAGCGTGTTCCTCTCATGACTGTATTCGAGAAGAGTACCGATGAGATCACAGAACTAGAGCCTGGTGGTATGCTAACGGTGAGAGCGAATGGTGAAATCAAGAACTCCACCTTCCTAGAGCCTCGTGAGCGATTCTCTTGCTCGTTCGAGAGTATCTACTTCTCCCGTGGTAATGATCCAAAGGTCTACCAAGAGCGTAAGCAAATGGGACGTGCCCTCGTGCCGCAGATCTTAGACTCTGTGAACAATGACCTCGGCAAAGCGGTCTTCTCGTTCATTCCGAACACGGCAGAAATCGCCTACTATGGTCTCCTAGACGGACTCCGTCTCCATCGCCGTACCGAGGTTATGGAGGAGATCAAGCAAGCTCGAGACAGTGGCGACCTCTCTGATGAGCTCTTAGAATACCTCATTCTCGGGAACTGGCCTCGTGCAGAAAAGATTGCACACAAGGATATCAAGCTTCGTACCTTTATCTCTCAGGAAAAGGATCGTAACACGCTCGCCTCTCACGTCTACGACATCACCTATGATGCCGTGAAGGAAGATGACACGCTCGTGGTTCTCGAAGATTCTATCGTACGTGGAACGACTCTGAAGAAGTCCGTACTCAAGATCCTCTCTCGTCTCAACCCGAAGAAGATCGTGGTCTGCTCGACAGCTCCGCAAATCAGGTTCCCTGACTGCTACGGTATCGATATGGCTGAGATCGGTAAGTTCATTGCCTTTCAGGCTGCAGAGAATCTCCATAAGCGTGCTGGCAACGCTAAGATCTTCCAAGAGATCCATGATGAATGTGTCGCTGAACTCGAGAAACCGAGAGAAGAACGACGCAATCCTGTTCAGAAACTCTACTCTGCCTTCACAGATGAAGAGCTCTCTGCGGAAATCTCTAGCATGACCTACCCAGAAGACACCGACTGGAAAGGGGAGCTAGAAGTCGTCTTCCTCAATACACCAGACCTCCACACCTGTCTCGACGGGAAGTATGGGGACTGGTACTTCACGGGAGACTACCCAACTCCAGGAGGATACACCACGGTTCTCCGCGCCTACATCAACCACTTCAATAAGGTCGAAGGACGCGCATACGGACTCGGTATCTAAGTATCTCAAGCGCCCTACCGGGCGCTTTCTCGCCCCAACTCTCTCGATGAAAGTACCTCGACGCCAAATGATGAACCAACACGCTGAATTCAAGCGGGTTCGTTCAGATGGTCAGTCTCGAGTAGGGAAGTATCTCATCCTCTCAACCCTCCCCTGCGATCAGCTCGCAGAATCTAAGTTCGCCTTTGTCACCTCCAAGAAGGTGGGCAAGGCTCATGACCGAAACTTTGTCCGTCGACGGTTCCGTGATCTCATCGCACGACATGGAGACAAGTTTCGCACCCCCCACTACCTGGTTATGATCGGACGGTACAGCACTCCTGGCGTAGAATTCGCCACCCTAGAGGCTGAATTCCTCAAGAATGCTAAGAAGCTCGGTATCATCGAGTAATCCCATTGAAGCAGTTATACTGGCCTGATTTGATAAGTGAGGAATCAGGTCGGCAGA
>WTJZ01000070.1:0-11537 GCA_011524615.1 Akkermansiaceae bacterium
CCCATGTGTAGCTCTTACGCAGGCTTCGTCTATAGCCTCAATAGAGGGACAGGTTAGCGTAGTAAGGGAGGAGGTCGTCCTTGCAGGACTTTGTTTTTTGGGGGCTGTATCCTAGGGCTTTGCCCTAGGCTGACACTAGGAAGTCCCTTAGGGACAGTTTGTTGTGTGTTACCTCACAGGGGATGCGATGCGCAGGATGAATCATGGTAGCGCTCTTTCGCCGAAAGAGTGGAATCAGTGCGGTGCGAAGGAAAGCGTAGGGTCAAGGATTGCCTAAGGCTCTCATCAATACACCTTCTGTTAGGCCTCTAAACATCTCGGGTAAAGCGACCAGTATCAGGGATGGTTAGCACTAGCGTTACTGGTGGTCATGCTAGGTTAAGGGGATACCAGTCATCGCTTGCAAAAGCTGTACAAACGCCAAGGATTGCTCCTCTTGATCACCTCTTAAGTCTATCAAATCGTCACCAGCAAGAATGCCTTTCCATCCATGATCTACGCTCCCTTCACCAAGGAATCGAGCTAGTATGATTTCTTCCATGGATTCCTTTAATATCAACGTCACCGTAAAACACTCTTCAGTGTCGTCACTACCAAACCAAGCTGAACTCGTATTAAACCCTGTCTCAACGAAGCGGTAATCAATACGTCTTACATCTTCAAAAGGGATCATCGTCCGCTTTGCTTGCCCCAATAGCTTTCTCTCTACAGTGAACTGTCTCGCATTTGTATCAACGGTAACAGTACGTTGGTAGATGCCCAGACTCAGCATGCGTACTAACAGAGGGGAGCTCAATACTAAGCAACCATTATCCATTGAGATCTGAGGAGCAATTGCTAGAAACTTACTAGTAAATACAACCATAGTTTTAAGTAGATCTAGCTGGGGTAAATGACTTTAATCGCGTGAGAAGCTGGTACAGCATGATCGCAATTGCGGAGGATAGGATAGAGCCCAAAGATGTGCCGCCTCCATATTCAAAAACGGTGTGAAGATGTGCCCCTCCTTCAGCGGTGCCGGACGAGTGATGAGTAGCACCAAATGCTAGAGGTACAAGTAGTCCAAGGTAACTCCAAGATCCCCACAACCGAGTCTTGATTGGGATCTCAATGCCAGTAGCCCATAGCATGCGCGCAGTGAGCCAAATTCTTCGGGCCAGTAAAATGGAGGCGATTCCTCCTAGTAAAATCCCTAATCCGCGTAAATCTAAGTTTGACTCGAAATATATTTCCTTTTCTCGAGAAAATTCACGATTAATAGACCAGTTGGTTAACCAGAGAACCAGACAATAGAGGAAAATGATGATAAAGGTCTTTTTTTCGGACTTCATGTTTATGTTACGAGGTGGTCCTGACTAGCCCTATTCTGATTGAGGTTGGCGTAAGGTAAAGGATTCTAGGAAGCGATCAATTCGCGCATCATCATGTTGACCTGCCATAGATGTAGCAAGAGCACGATAAATGCCGTTTGTTGTTAACCCTATGCGAAATGACATTCTTGCTTTGTTGTCCGGCTTTGCAACAACAAGCTTCCAGATGCCAGAGGGGAGTTCTAAGTCTTCTATGATAATAAACCCTTGCTGAACGAAGTACTCTTTAATTCCTGACATTCTGACCTCATATGGTACTTCTTCTGGTGTAGGTGGATACTCGTTAAAGCTAAATCTTAGGTTGAGTTTGCCGTTTGCTAAATCAGCACTGTGGGTGACCCTATAAACTTCTATTTCACCAGCTCGATCTGTTGCCTCAGTTCTAGTAGGTAATATCGGAAACTCAACTTGTGCAATGCCGTCATCAGTTCGAACAGTTCTCCAAGTTTCAGGTGGGTCATTCGAATGAGAGGGAATGAAAAACTGCAGCAGGCCATAAGCAAAAACAAGGGGGGCCAAAACTCGAAGTACTCTCGAAATCTTATTAGGGCTGCTAGACGAACTCAGACGCGTTACAATCGTGAAGAATAAACCGAGTGTGGTTGTAATGATTGCATCAATATTGGATACGAGGAATTGAGTTATCATTTCAAAATGAAACGTTTGACATATATTAATGAATATAACAAGCCCCATCATCAGCCCCTGAGTTGACTAATGATGGGGCGAAAAGGGGGAGTCTATCGCTTCCCTGGTTTGCGGTGGCTGGCTCGTTTGAATCTAGTGTCGTCCTCTAGGAGGGTGTTAGCGTTGAGCTTTTTGCGGGTTTCGCGGGCAGCGTAGGAGTTGGTCTGGTGATCACGCTGGAAGTTCATGATGTCGTTGGTGTCCTCGACGATGCGGGTGTGTACCATGATGACGAGTTCAGAGAGGTTGTCCTCGTCGTCCTTCTCGGTAAAGAGGCGTCCGAGTAGAGGGATGCTGGAGAGGAGGGGGACTTCTTCACTGTTGTTAGAGTCACTCTCGAGGTAGAGGCCACCTAGGACGATGAGTGACTGATCCGGAACGGTGACGATGGTGCTGAGCTCTTGGCTGAGGATGTCTGGGATGGTGAGGTCATCGCTGACTTCACGATCTGGTCCGACGGAGTCATTGACGAGCGCGATCTCGAGAGTGACATCTTCCTTGCCATTGACGAGAGGGCGGACCTCTAGGTCGAGGGTGACGTCACGGAACTCGTAGTTGGTAGACGCGGTGGTCGCGGCGTTAGAGAAGGTGCCGGTCGGGATGGCGATTCTGCTACCTGAGGAGAGGCGTGCGCTACGGTTATTGGTCGTAAAGACGGTAGGGCGTGAGATCTCGGTGAGGTTTGTATAGGTCTTGGCCGCATCGACGAAGACGCTGAAGTTATTCCCGACGAGACCTGTGCTGAGGTTCCCCCCGAGAGTCGAGGCGATATCCGAGATGAGGTCTGCACTGAAGATGTTAGAGACATTGGCAGCGGTCGACCCTGAGAAGCCTGCTCCGATGATCCCGTCGGCCGTGAGGGCTGACATGAAGTCGATGCTGAAGTCATTGGTCGAGGAGGTCGAGTAGTTACCGAAGAGCGCCGTGATGGCGATCTGGACGGACTTCTGGTCTAGTTCATCGATGAGATTATTAATGATCTCGATGTGATGAGGAGGTCCATCTACGATGATCGCGTTTGAGATATTATCGGCGACGAGGAGGGTCTTGCCGATGAGGACTGAGTCTGGAGCGGTGTTGCCGTCTTGGCCACTGATCGAGGCACGTGACGAGGAATTCGTATTATTGTTGGTGTTGTTGTTATTCCTTTGGTTCGTGTTCGCGCGGTTAGAGTTTGTGCCACTTGCTCCTCCAGATTGTGAGGTGCTGAGTGTCGCTTGGATCGCATTTTGGGCGACGGTCATGAACTCGGTGACAGGGAGGTACTTGAGCGTACGACGGATGAAGTTGTTATCTGACGATGGCTTATCAAACTCGGCGATGAGAGACTCGGCGAAGGCGATCTTGCTCGGACTACCGAGGAGGGTCAGGCGATTCGTACGGTTATCGGCGAGAATCTTGAGTGGAATGTCTTCTCCTCCACTCGGAGTCGCGGCTCCAGTGTTTGCGGTAGCGGCTTGTTGGAGGCTAGGAGGGAGATTGTTCCTAGCGTTATTATTGTTCGTATTCGTGCGTGTGGTGGAGTTGTTACGCGCGACAGAGCTGGTGGTGTCTTGCTCGTTATTGATGAGTTCCTCGAGCTGGCCCTTGACCTCTTCTGCATCAGCATAGACGAGTTCGATGAACTTGGTGCTGACATTAGAGCTCGGGACGTCGATGAGTTCCTTGATAGCAATCAGTGATCGGATGAGGAGTGCATTGTCCGTGATGATGATGGATGAGGCATTAGGGATTGGGACGATCGCGCTGGCAGGGCCCATCTGTCCAATGACAGACTGGAAGATACTCGAGGCTTCATCCGGCTTGATGTAATTGAGACGCATCATGTAGGCCACGATCTCATCGTTATTCGGGAGTAGGTGCATCTCCGTGTAGAGCTTGACGCCTGTACTTTTGGAACCATTGTTGCCACCCGCAGCAGGGACGAGACGCATTTGGCGTGGATTGCCAGGAGACTCGATGAGGGCAAAGCCTTCCATCATGAGCTTGGTCTCGATGAGTTCGACGACCTCTTGGTTCGTGAGGGGGCCTGGTTGGACGATCTTGATTTCGACTGCACTAGCGGCCTGGCTCGGTAAGACACGCTTGCCAGTGAGCTTAAAGTAAATGATGGCGATATCATCCGCATTCATCGCAGGTTGCTCAAAGAGGCGACCAGATGGGGTGTGGATGTCCTGTCCAGAGGGGACGGCGTACTGCTGGTTGGTGAGGACATCTTTCTTCGTCACAGGCTTTGGTAGCTGTGCAAAGGAGAATTGAACAAGGGGGATAAGACTCAGGAATAGGTATTTCATCTTAGAGAGCGGTGAGAGAGTAATTATTGTTTAGGCGGAACACGTCTGACACGAGGACGCTGGATGGCGGTCTTTGACGATGTGGGGGGAGCGTTTTTAGGAGTAGCGAGAGACTTGAGTGCCGCTGGGGAGCGATTGGTCGCTGGTCTCGCGGCCGGTGCAGCGGTGGGCTTGATCTGTAGGAGCTTATCCTCATATTCGACCCAACCGACCTTGGAGCCCATGGAGAGCTTCACTCTCGTCTGCTTATAATCAAAAGGATCAGGTTGCGTCACCTGAATGACCTTAAAGCTAGCAGTGCCTGACTCAGCATATGTCCCAGAGGAGTGGATACGCTTACGATCGTTGCGATCCTTCTTATTGATGATTGAGATCGTGTATCCGCCGTCAGGACTGGCGGTGACCCCTGCCAGAGCCCAGTCCTCGAGGGCATTACGTTCCTGAGCGGCTACAGGCTTAGTTGTGAAGGGAGAGCGATCCCAGAGGGACTTGAGCTCCATCATGTTAACCTTCTTCGGGGCTTGTGCCGAGGCAAAGCTGAGAAGGGTAAGAGAGAGTATAAAGAGACGTGAGAACATAGGGTGTTAGAGTTCTTGTGGGCGATACCATTGTTCGATGATGACCTTTGCCTCGATCTGAGTGTCGTCATCTTTCTTTGGATAGATTCGGGCGAAGGTTACCTTATTGAACTTGGTGGGATCATTGAGTTCAGTGATCCAGCGGTAGAAGTTTGCCTCCATTCCGCTGACGGTCATATCCATGCGAGCGCGGTGGTAGTGGCGCCCATCGATCGCGATAGGTTCTCGTGGGGTTTGAGTCTTGATCGTCAGGCTAGAGGACTGGGCGAGACGCTCGCAGCGAGCCTGTAGCGCGCTCTGGGCGGCTTGTTGCGAGGTCTCCTTTGGTTCGTATCTAGCGAGCCAATCTTGCTCATCCTGGAGGAGGTCTGCAGTACTCTGGTAGGTATCGGCGAGTGCGATCTTTTGTTGTGCTTCCTCTAGCTGACGTTGTGCGTTCTTGAGGCTAGGGATATAGAATCGATTATAGGTGAGCAGCGCGCCTGCGAGGACGGCGACGAGGAGGAGTAAGGATAGTAAGTTTTGTTCTCTCTTAGACATGGGTTATTTCCTTTCTGCTCGGTAGGTGAACTTCCAGCCAGTGGCGGTTTTGACAGGAGATTGGTTGGTCCACTTGAGGTGGCTTAATTGAGGGCGCTTTTGTAGGTTTTCGTCGAATTGGGTCGCGAGAGCGAAGTTCTCCGTTACCCCCTCGATCACGATGCTCAGATCTGTGGAGAAGTCTTCGTCCACAGGTTGGTGCGTGATCTCTGTTCTGTTAAAGCGGAGGCTGGTGCTAGGGATAGCACGAGTACACTCTAGGAGGAGTAAGAAGGGATCGTTCTGTGAATCGACCACGACGGCGAGTTCCTGCCATTTATCAGAATGCTCGACGATAGACTGAATGCTAGCGGTCTTCTCTATGGCTTCACGTTCCGCTAGTTGGGCTCTCTTCTGGAGTGAGATGAGCTTAAAGCAGGCGAACCCGAGCAAGGCTACGAGGAGCACCCCGACCACCGAAAAGATGATGTTACGCTGGCGCTGGAGGCGAGCCTGTACGCGTTCGGCACGGGTGTCGGCAGGGAGGAGTGTTCCGGCGGGAGGGAGAATGGGAGCAGGCTTGGTGAGCAACTCTAGGCCATAAGCGCTAAAGTTTGGCGCGACTGCCTCGGCGAGTTGCTCGAATCCTTCTGGCTGGATGTCCTGATTGGCACTCCAGATGATGCAGCGCTGAGGTTGACTGGTCAGGATGCCCTGCAGCATGAGTTGCGCGATGATGAACTGGATGTCCTGATGGATCTGAGTGGTGAGCTTGGCCCCCGTGAACCCTTGGTAATGGATGGGCTTCGCGTTTTGGTCAGTGATGGTGAGGACCCATTTACCAAATTCCTGCCAGAGCGTGATCGCATTTGCCTCCATGGGGAAGCAGTGCGGGGAGATCGCGAAGCTCTCGGGAGAGACCTTTGGTAGAGAGCCTTCGACAGGAGGGCGGAGGACATCAATGGCGCAGAACTTCTGTCCCGAGGAGAGGTCGCTGATGGAGTATTGGTGGAGTGTGCCCATTTCCTCTCCTTGGGCGAGACCTACCTTTTCGACATGGAGAGAGACGAGGTCATCGGCCTCGTCGGCTTCCTCTGCAGGGATGATGATCGAGAGAGCGGTGACTTCCTTGACGGGGAAGGCCATTCTGAGCGGTTTGCTCGAGTTGATTTGAGAGATCTCTAGGGCACTAGAGAGAGATGTCTCTTCGAGCAGAGAGACCTTGCTGCCGGAGCAGTTCCAGAGATCCCAGCCAGATTCTCCAGGCAAGAGTAGGGTTATGTCTGATTTGTTATTGCTCATTATATGAATAATCTAGGGTCTCCTTGCGATGAAGAATTTGAGGGGTATTCCCACGTCCGAGTAAAGCTAATTTGATAGTGAGGCTAATATTTCCGCTATATCCTTTACTCTCTACGAGGGAGTACTTGGGTCTAAGCCCTTCGAAGATATACCGATCCGCAATGAGAGATATATCACCTGAACCGAATTCAGTGAGAAGTTGTTCCACATTGGCTTGTTGGAGGTCGTCCTCGGTGTCCTTGATCCCGTCCTCGCCAATGATTCTCTGATGGAGGAGACTAGCGGACTCGATATCGATGATACGGCCGATGGGGCTGAGGGAGTTGAGCGAGATGATCTCAGGATCTGCAGAGGCGAGGTCGATTTGATGAGTGGTCCAGATATTGAAGTAGTTTGACCAGTCAGGCTTGGCTGCCTCTAGGGCGTCATAGCCATGGACGAGCCTGACCTCATCGAGGGAGGAAAAGTAACGGTTGTAAGGCCGTCCGGTGAAGCCTTCGCTCTCATAGTTGATCTCCTCCCAGCCAGTAGTCGTAGTGACCTGATCATCTGCGTCTACCCATTCAAAGAGGCAGTGTAAGAAGAGCTGGGCATCAGAGGGATCCATCTCCCATTCCTCCGTGATGATCTGGTAGAGCAGGGTGTTTCCCAGTGATTCTCCGTCTTGTCGGTATTCTTGTAGGGCCTTATTGATGAGGGCGTTTAGCCCAAAGGTCGTCGCGAGAGAGGTAAAGGTGGATTCATAGCCAGAGCTACCATATTCATCCTGATAGGTGAGGAGTGGGTCACTACGCTTGATGCTGCCGTGGACAGCGATGGCGATGCCCTTCTCGGCTAGCTCACGCGCGAGGCGGCCATGACTCTCAGAGGTGGCTACATCGGCCTGAATCTTGACGACTGAGAGCGAGGCGAAGACTGCCATCGCTAAGATCGACATGATCCAGAATACGGCAACTAAGGCGCTGCCAGAGTGGTGAGAGGAACGAGTGGACGTGATCATTCTGGTGATGCGGTTCCGTCGGGTTGTCTGGCATTACCGGTGGAGGTATTCCAAGTTGATTGATGATGTTGGGCGGGATTGACCTTAGAGGGGCACCAAAAGCGATGAATGGTATGGCGCGCCTCTAAGTCGATGGTCATCTTGAGCTCGAAGAAGAGTGGGGGCGTATTGGGATCCCATGTAGTAGCCCAAGAGGGATTATAGTCGCGGTCTTGGTCTCGTCCGTTCCAGACGAGCCATTCGAACTGCCAAATCTCGTCTAGGAGGACGAGGGTTTGGAGTGGTTCTTGGTTTGGATCGATGAGTTCACCAGAGGTGTTCTCTCCGTCGGAGAGGAGAGGGTCGGCGAAGTACTCTAGAATGATGTCGATTGTTTTATTAGCGTTCGGCTTGGTCGAAATCTTGACAGCCTTAGCGACGAAGGGTTGGCCCGCCCAGCTGAAGACCTCGCCAGGGTTTTGGATGATGAGTTCTGAGAGGTGTTGAGTCGGAGACTCTGTGGTAGTGAGTTGGACGATCGCGTCTCCGTTGAGTTCTAAGAAGGCGCGGTCTAAGAAGGAGAAGAAGGCGCTCTCCTTCATGTGGAGGTTAGAGTTCTCCATAGCGTCATTGGAGACATTCAGGTTCCAGTCGGCGATCTTGAAGATCGTGCCGAGGATCATCGCTGTGATGGCGATTGCTAGCGTGACCTCTAGTAAGAGGTAACCTGCAGGAGTGGAGGATCGGTTAACGCGCATAGAGATCAGAGTGTCTCCACGTCTCCGCAGAGTGGTTAACGTATTCGCCGTCCTCCCACCAGACGGCCTTGACTTCTATCTTATAGAGCTTGGTGAGAGGTTGCCCTTCTTGATCGAGTAAATCCTGGAGGGGAGTCACGATGGTTTCTAGATCGACATCCCACTCCTCGACATGACGAGACTTCTGTCCCTCTTGCAGGCGCGGGTTAGTTGTGGCGAAGAAGAGTTCATTATGGATGATGCGACTCAGGGCAGACTCTCGCTTGGCCTCGTAGGAGAGCTTAGCTATACGCTGGATCGAGACGACTAAGGCAGTACCCATGATACCACATAACGCCACGGTCAGGATCGCCTCCATGAGGGCAAATCCAGAGTGGGGTAGCGGTCGCGCTAGGCGAGTCTGAGGCGTGCGTGTCATACTATCGGGCTATATAACTCTCCTCTTCCTGAACACGAGCTGAAAGCGGGTCCATATGTAGGACGATCCAGTTCTGGCGCTCAGAGAGACGAATGGAGATCGGTTCGCATAATCCAGTAGGCGAGAAGTCCCATGTGATGGGTTCCGTAGAGGTGCTCGCAGTGGGGCGCAGCCACGCGCTATCGTTGGCGCCCCAGCGGCGAATGTCGATGTCTACATTAGCGGTGTACTTCTCGATACTAACGAAGCCTTTTGTGTCAGAGTTCTCTGAGGGTTTCTCGATGACGACTTCTCGGGGTGAGAGGAGACGGAGGCGGTGGGGCTGCTGCTTAAGGAAGGCGAGGGTGCGCGCTCTACTCGCCAGAGCCTCGACCTTAACGGCTGCGGTGCGCAGTTCCTTGTCATCTGCTTGCCCATTATAGGCGGTGAGTCCCAGACCAGCGAGCACACCAATGAGCGCGATCGCAATCACGACCTCGAGTAAGGAGATTCCTCGCGGGAGAGAAGTGTACTGTTTGATAAGTCTGACCTGGGTGAATGATTAGAGGGGGCTTAGGATGCGTGAGGTGATTTGGTTTCTATGCTCAATAGTGTGAATTCGAGTTCAGAAACATTGCAGGGGAGTTCCCTCTTACTCACGTCTTAAGCGATTTTATTGTGGGTCTTGAGAGCTGATGTCATCCTCAGTCCCGAGTTGTCCGTCTTCCCCCTTTGAGATGATCTCGTAGGTGGAAGGGTCCTTCGTGCCTGGGTACTTGTAGATGTACTCAGACTGCCATGGGTCGAGTGGTAGCTCAGACATTTGTTGCTTCCACCTTCTCGGAGTGGGGGCACTTGATGGCTTGGTGACGAGTGCCTGGAGTCCTTGACTTTCACTTGGGTATACTCCACCGACAAGTTTGTAGGACTCTAGGAGGGTTTTCATCGAATTGATTTTGATTCTAGCAGCTTTGTCATTTGCTCCACTGAAGACACCCGAAAAACTACCAATGCCCGCTGCGAGAATAAGACCGATAATGCCGAGGACGATCACGATTTCTAGAAGGGTCATACCTCGTTTGAGGGTGCGTAAGGTTCCGTTTTTGGTGGATGTTACTGTCATATAGGAAGAGTTGTACTAGGAGTATAGCGAAGGAATAAAGCTATTTGTTAGGAAAAGCGTCGTTTTTTGTTACGAAAGCGCCTCATAGGAATAGAGGCTTACTTCATGAAGACGATCACCTCAGATGGGGGAGTGGGGTCAAAGTAGGCTCTGGTGTACGGATGGACGTCTGGATGAGTGAGTAATTCGTGAGGAGAGAGCCAGAGGGCTTTCTCATGTTGGGAGTCTGTGATGAGTTCCGCACTGTGGATGCGGCACTCAAAGGCGATGACGAGGTAGTTCGTGCCTATGTCGTCAACTCCTCGGAAATTATCAGGGTAGTGGTGCTGAGCGACGGCGGTGAAAGAGATCTCAGTGGGGCGGACTCCTAATTCCTGCAGGGCGACACGGTCTAGAGCTTCCGGGAGTCTCTCGTTTTTTTGAACAACTCCGCCGGGAACAAACCAAGTGTGTTGTGCAGGCTTATTGGTACGATAGCCGACCAGGATTTGGTTATGTTCATTCCGTACTAGCAAGTCTACTGAGACTAATTTCCCCCGCGAGAGGAGTTGAAAGAAGTCTTCCTGAGGGAGAATTTGAGACATGAGGGGTACTCTATTTGATTGAGTTGGTTATGTAAAGGGTTGTTTGATTGTGTTTGCTTATCTCTATTGTACCTTTAGTTCTATTTTGTGGCAAAATGGCGAGGTTGCTGAGGGCGGTAAGAAACTTTGCGCCGCTTATAACGGGGATGTGCTCTCCTGAAGGTTAAGATTTGTTGAATGTTTCAAAAAATGTTCTTTTTTGAATTTCCGTGTCGTTTTCTAACCTTTGTGTCATAAATTGTTTTTGAAAGTTTTTTATGACCCTGCTAGTATATATGCATAGATACGCCACAAGTCAGGATATTGTAAGCCCCATAACTTGCCTTGTATGATATTAAATACTTAATAAATAATATAAATAGATACGAAAAAGCCAGCTCGTGAGAGCTGGCTTTTTTACCATACAGAGTGGGGTATCCCACTCGTTTGGGTGACTGTGCTTACAGGATAGATCCTGGATTGAGGTCTGCGGCTGCTGGACATGCGGCTACCTTGGAGGCTACTTCTGAGACGAAGTATGCGACCTGCTCTCTCGCCATTCCGACGTTTGCCTGGCCCTCTTGCTCGATTGCTTCGAGTTGTTCGAGAGTGAGAGGCATAGCGTCCTCTGCAGCGAGACGGCTGAGGAGATCGTTTTGTGCGATCTTAGTAGCGCGGAGATCCTCGACTGTAGCGACAGCGTGCTTCTTGATGAGCCCGTGTGCTTCCTCTCGTCCCATGCCGGCTTTGACGGCTTCCATCATGATGGTGGTGGTGAGGAGGAATGGGCGGTAATACGTGTTCTCCTTCTCGATGACAGAGGCGTATGCATCCATCTGGTCGAGAATCGTGAGGAAGGTCTCGAAGAGGCCGTCTACAGCGTAGAAGGAATCAGGGAGCATGACGCGACGTACTACAGAACATGATACGTCACCCTCATTCCACTGGTCACCTGAGAGACCAGTAG
>WTJZ01000070.1:11547-13679 GCA_011524615.1 Akkermansiaceae bacterium
GTGGGTAGACTTGACCGACATTTGTCCACTTCGCAGGGATGCCGAGGTGTTTCGCAATGGCTTCCTCTAGTGCGAGAGCCTGATCGGTGTTCCCGTCGAAGAGAGAGATCTGGTCCATCTGGGTGCCGACTGCACCTTTGAGTCCGCGAACGGCATAACGAGCGCAGATCGACTCCAGCGCGCCGAGGGCGAGGAGGAGCTCCTCACCAAACATCGCCATGCGCTTGCCCATAGTGGTTTGCTGAGCTGCGACATTGTGCGTACGAGCGGTGATGACGAGGTCAGACCATTGGTCCGCCTTCTGAGCCATGCGGTTGAGAGCAGCGGTGACCTTGACCTTGAGGAGTTCTAGAGAGCGGTAGACCTGGAGTTGTTCGACATTCTCAGTGAGGTCACGAGAGGTCATGCCCTTGTGGACGTGCTGGTGTCCAGCGAGGTCGCAGAACTCTTCGATACGAGCCTTTACATCGTGGCGGGTGATGCGCTCACGGTCCATGATAGACTGGAGGTTGACAGAGTCCTTGACGGACTCGTAGGCGTCGATGGCTTCTTGTGGGATCTCGAGACCGAGTTCTTTTTGTGCCTTCATGACTGCGATCCAGAACTCGCGTTCTAGGACGATACGTCCTTCTGCGGACCAGATTTCTTTAGTAGCCTGTGAGGCATAGCGTTCTGCTAATACGTTTGGAATCATAATGGATAAAGGGAAGAAAAGCTAACTTCCTAAGAAAGTTAGCTAATCAGGGAATGGGTTATAATGGGAGAGGGTTGCTTAGAGCATTGGAGGAGTAGGCTCCTTTGGTTCTATTGTCGTATTGCTCGATACAGGTGCCGTAGGCTCAGGCTTAACTTCAGGAGAGGTTGGTGCAACTTCTTCTGATGATGTCGTCGTAGGAGAGGATGTCTCTGGCTCAGACGGTTCTAGCTTCATGCTAGGAGAAGCAGGATCAGGTGTAGAGGTTGTGCTCTCGACCTTTGCTGGCTCAGCGGGTTTGTTCGCTTCTGGAGCAACATTAGCGGCCTTCTTGGCAGCCTTTTTGCGAGGTTTGCGGATCGGCTTCTTGTTCGGGTTGAAGAAGTCGGTGATGAACTCGGTTACTGTTTCCTCTGTCTGGAGGCGGATCGCTGGCGCGACCTTATCCTCGATAGATGAGATGATCTCCTCTGAGAAGGTGACACCTTGATAACGAGATTCTAGGATCTCGATGATGATGTTATGAATAGGATTAGATGAATGATCGTCCATAATTGAAAGTGTGTAAGGGGTGTTATGCCGTAATCGCCATGCGCTCGTCATCGAGGAGGCCTGACTTCTCGAGGTAATAATCGTATCCGCCAGCGTAGGTCGTGATCTGACCATTCGCGATGTGGAGAGTCTTATCTGCGAGGGCGCGGATGAAGTGCACATCGTGCGAGATGAAGACGAGAGTCCCTTCGAACTGCTTAAGAGCGGTGACGAGTGCCTCGATCGAAATGATGTCCAGGTGGGTCGTAGGCTCATCCATGAGGAGGAGGTTTGGTGGATCTACGAGGAACTTGACGAGGTTGAGGCGACTCTTCTCACCACCTGAGAGGACCTTGATACGCTTGTGAACGTCTTCACGGCGGAAGAGGAAGGAGCCGAGAAGCGAGCGAGCATCATCCTCACGCAGGGTGTCACCCGTATTCATGATCTCCTCTAGGACGGTATTGTCTTCATTGAGGAGTTCGGTACGGTGCTGTGAGTAGTATCCGATCTTAGTAGCGTAGCCCGGTTCTACTGAGCCGCTGGTTGGTTTTTCGGTGCCTGCGAGCATCTTTAGTAGAGTAGATTTACCAGCGCCGTTAGGGCCGATGAGTACGGTGCGCTCACCCTTCTCGACCATGAGGTCGACTCCGGTGTAGATCTTCTTCTCCTCACCGTAGTACTTATGCACGTTCTTGATTTCGATCACCTTCTGGTTACTCTTAGGAGGTTGAGGGAAGTTGAACTTGAAGACCTTACGTGGTGCGATTGGTTTCTCGACTACTGGAACCTTTTGGATCTCTTTGATACGAGATTGTACCTGAGAGGCCTTTGATGAGACATTACGGAAGCGGTCGACGAACTCTTGCATGTGGTCGATTTGCTTCTTATAGTTACGGTATGCCTT
>WTJZ01000188.1 GCA_011524615.1 Akkermansiaceae bacterium
ATGGTAAGATGGATGCTAAGGCTAAGCGTAAGATGGGGCATGCGAACTTTACTGCTGAATCGGTAGAGCAAGCTCTCACGAACGCTAATAAGGTATTCTCAGTTCTAGAGAAGAACTAGGGGGGGGGAGGCTCTTAACAAGGGCCTGAGTCTATGAAATTTGTCTATTTCCCCCTCTCTCCTAGACTTCTAGGAAGTCTGGATGAGTAGAGAATATAGCGAAGATATTCTTGTTTGGGAACGTCTCCATACGTGAGCTTTTATCATTTCCGCTTGATAGATTTAGTCTGTGGGATGACGTTTTGGGTATTATTCTTTCATGATGTGCGTCTTACGAGCATGAGAAATGCGGAAACTTGAAACTTTCGTCCTAAATGAAGTGTTTACTTCTCTATAAAGATACGAAGGTTGCCAATTTTCTATGCTTAACAGGATTCTCACACTTTTATTAATCTCTCCGATGTGCCTCGTCGGGGTGACGCTCCCTCATGAAGAGTTGGAGCCTTTGATCAAAGACTATTGCTTTAAATGTCATGGTCCGGAGAAGGAAAAGGGGGATGTTAGATTTGATCGGGCAAGTCTCGATCTAGAGAGCGAAGAAGCGCGTGAGTTTTGGCGTGATGTTCTGATTTCTGTGGAAGATGGTGATATGCCACCTGAAGATGAACCTCAGCCTAAGGATAGTACGGTGTCTCGCTTTGTTCATACCTTGAGTACTTATCTAGAGCTAGCCGAGCCGGAGCCTAAGGTGGCTGAGGCTTCAGAAGCAGTCTCGCCATCTGCGGCAGGGATACATCTTGATAAGAAGACGCTAGGTCCGTTCTTGCAGAGCTATTGTATAGACTGTCATGGTCCCAGAAAAGATAAGGGTGATGTCAGAGTGGATGAGCTGGGCTGGACGATATCCGATGTGGATCAAGCTCAACGTTGGCAGGATGTGCTCGATGTTCTTAATGGGGGGGATATGCCTCCTAAGGGGGAGCCGCAACCGCGCCGGTCTGAAATGGTAGAGACTCTCAACTCTCTTACCACTAGTCTCCAACTTGCCGAGAAGAGGCTCTCGGACCATGGGGGGAAGGTGACCATGAGACGGCTCAACCGTCGAGAATATGTCAATACGATCCAACATTTATTTGGATTCCCCATCGCCGAATACATGATTCCGGAGGACTCCGAATCTGAGGAGTTTGATACTGTGGGTGCGCACCAATTCTTTGGCGCGTTACAATTCGATCGCTATCTTACTCTGGGGAAAGAGGTGGCAATGGAGGGGTTTAATTGGTCATCAAGATCATTTGGGGCGCCTAAGTCTGTGCGTCATCAAGCGGAGGTGAGACGACGGATTCAAATCTCGGACGAATACCTCGTGAATGATGGATTGATTCTCTACAGGCCTAACCAGAATGTAGACACCTACGATGTCTCTATCAAGGCTGATCCGAGAGCGTATTATAAGGTCAAGGTGCGGGCTGGTGCTACACCCAACACCTTACCTGTCAGGCATAATATGGTTGTGAGGAGCTCTACAGGGATCAAAAGTATGATGGTTCATGGGACGATCGAAAAGCCATCAGTAATCGACTTCACAACGAGCTTTCCTATGTTTTCGCGAGGGCAGCAGCTATCCTTTACAGAGGATGGTCCGTATTTAGGGAAGTTTCTAGGCCCTTATAAGCAATATATGAAGGCTCTGGGGGAGAAGAATACACAGGGGGCGATTTGGATTGATTGGGTCGAAGTCGACGGCCCTTATTATCACAATAAGACTAGTGTACTCAGTGAGTTGCTTGCATCCTCAGGTAAGGATTTGTATGGGGTAGCAGATGCTAAGAGCTTTATTGAGCAATTCGCTTACGAGGCCTTTCGTCGCGAGCAACCTAGTAGTCTGTATGTACTGAAGCTACATGGATACTTTAAGTCCCTCATCGAGGAAGGGATGGCCTATGAGGAGGCAATGAGTGAAGTGATCTCGATCATTCTAACGTCACCTCAATTCCTCTACATTGAAGAGGAGAAGGAGAAGAGAATGCGTCACCGCCTGAGTACGGTCTCATTTGTCAACAGGCTATCCTACTTCCTCTGGAGTGCTCCTCCCGATAAGGAGTTGTACGAGCTAGCGCTAAACGATCGAATCTATGATATCCCAGTGATCAAGCAGCAAATACATCGTATGCTGCAAGATCCTCGCTCTGATGCGTTCTACACAGGCTTTATGGAGCAATGGGCTGATCTAGAGCGATTTGATGGTGTATCTGTCGATGGTAGTATCTCTAAGCATCTGTTTCATGTCGGGTTACGTCATTCTGCAAGACGGGAGCCTATCGAATTCTTTAAGGCATTGGCTCAGGAGAATCTGCCGCTGGAGAATCTGATTAACTCAGACTTTATCGTCGCGACTCCACAGCTCGCAGCATACTATGGACTCCCAGTGCCTCAGAAAAATGGCTTTCATAAGATCCAACTCCCTGCGGACTCACCTCGCGGCGGATTAATGACGCAGGCTGCATTCCTCGTGAGTGGGTCTAATGGCGAACGCTCTTCCCCTGTCATACGAGGTACCATGATTTTGGATAAGCTCCTGAACTCACCACCACCACCTCCTCCGCCGAATGTGCCAGAACTCGGATCAAAGGCCAAGGGCCCTTTGAGTAATCGAGAGATGGTGAAGATGCACCAAGAACAGTTAGTGTGTGCGTCTTGTCATAGTAAGATTGACCCTATTGGGTTTGGGTTGGAGCACTTTGACGAAATAGGGCGCTATCGCATGACGGAACTCGTTGGTGATAAGCAGGTTCCCATTGTCTCAGGAGGTAAGTTAGCTAGTGGGCATCACTACCGTGATGTGACGCATCTTAAGCAGTTGCTGTTGTCACAGAAGGATAAGCTGGGCAAAGAAGTTATTGAGTCTCTCCTCGAATACGGGCTTGGGCGTACCATGGAGTTCTCTGACCGAGAGAAGATCCAAGGCGTGCTCGCCAAGTCAAAGAAGCATAATTACAGCGTGGAGAATGTTATCTTCGACGTGATCACTAGCCCCTTATTCACTGTTAAATAATCATTTACTATGAGCCTATTCACTACCAATTCTCGAACTCGTCGCTCCTTTCTTAAGTCGAGTGCTTCCGTGTTAGCCTTGCCTTTTCTGGAGTCTTTTGCCTCAGCTCAGAGCGTGAATAGAGTGGCGCCTAAGAAGGCGATCTTCTTAGGCGGTGGGTATGGATTCACTAAGCAAACGTTCTATCCGACCTCTACTGGTCGCTTCTCCCAAATCGGCCTCACATCAGGCCTAGCACCACTGAAGGAACACATGAATGATGTGACGATGGTGACAAACCTGGTGAATAAGAACGTAGGTAATCCTCATGGCGGAGCGGTTGGTTACTTGGGAGCAGGGGCAAACCGAATCTCCTGCGATCAGGTGATGGCTCAGGAGATGGGCAAGGAGTCACGCTTTTCATCACTGGTTCTGACCGCGAAGGAGTCATGTAGTGCTCAAAATGCAGGGCATGGACATGGAAGTCGGTCTCTCTCATGGAATGAGAATGGGAAGCCGATCGCGGGCTTTCACCACCCATTGGAGGTGTATCATCAGATCTTCTCGACGAATCGACAGTCGCGGAGCGAGTTAAACAATGCATTGAAGAAGAAGAAGAGCATTCTGGACATCGTTGATATCAATGCGACGAGCATGAATCAGAAGCTGAGTAGGGATGATCGAGAGAAGTTAGATGAGTACTTCCAGGGCATAAGAGAGATCGAGCTTGGGTTACATCGTCAAGCTCAGTGGGCGAACGTACCTAAACCTAAGCCTACCTTCGAAGAGCCTGAACTATCAGTATTAGGCGAGCAGGAGATCAAGATCATGTATGATCTGATGATCATCGCACTCCAGACGGATGCTGCTAGGGTGATCTCTTATCGATTGCCGGTGAGTACACTGCTGACATCTATGGAGATCTCTGTGAGCGCTCACTCTATTAGTCATTATGGGTTCTCCGTTGAGCGCCGCAAGGCCTCTGAACTACGAGACCAAAAGTGTATGGAGCTCTTTGGTCACTTTATCTCGAGGCTGAAGCAGGCTAAGGACCGTGATGGTCGTAGACTCTATGATAACTGCTTAGTTAGTTACGGGACGAATCTAAGGTCGGGGCATGAACTTAAGGACCTCCCGGCTCTGCTCTCTGGAGGAGGGTTCGAGCGTATCAAGCATGGATCTCATATTCGTCTAGCGGAGCAAACTCACATCGCTGACTACTGGCTCACCTTTATGAAAGAGGCTGGTCTCAAGATTGATAAATTCCATGATAGTGACGGAGTGATCAAGCAAATGTA
>WTJZ01000216.1 GCA_011524615.1 Akkermansiaceae bacterium
CGCTTCGAGTTTAAAAAACTCTTCGCATTCTCTTTTGAAAAAAGAGACTCCTTGGATGCACCTACTCCACCCTACTTTCACAAAAGATGGAAGTACGACATTATAACGACTCTCTTAGTTAGGAATCTTGAGATTTTGCCCGATGCGGATGAGAGATCCTTTGATACCGTTCGCTTTTTGGATGCTTGCTACCGACACCTTGTATCTACGAGAGATTCCGTACAGGGTATCACCCTTCTTGACCGTGTAGTAACGATAACTTGCCTTCGATTTCGCCTTCGGCTTGTACTCGTAAGTAGGTTTACTACGAGGCTTCCAGATATAAGATGGCGTGGTAGATTGTGGAGCGACCTTTGGGAAAGTCGTAGGAGCTGTACTCATGCGGACTGCAGGAGAGCGTAATTGTCGAGGAGTGTTGTCTGCGAGAGACTCGACGTAGTTTCCATGTGCATCAAATGGGCCAAACCCTGGATCGTAGAGCGGATTCGACTTCTTGGAACTCTTCTGCCCGTAGGTCGGTCCGGTGGAAGTACACCCTACACTGAAGAAGAGAACTCCTATGATCATCACAATGGTCATCACAATGGTCATCATGGATTTGTGTAGAGTGCGTTTGGTATTCATAGTATGTGATGGGCGGAAATATTTAACGACTCCATAAACAAGTAATCTCTCGATGAATCAAGTAGATTATGCGGGAGAACAAAGATTATGAGGAAAAGTCACGATTGATATTGAAACAGGTCATCTTTTCTGTGCACACCATTGGGCAATATGAAAATTGTAGTCGCATACTCAGGCGGACTCGACACGTCCGTAATTCTTAAGTGGTTAAAAGATCACTACTCCGCAGAAGTGATCGCTTATTGCGCTGATATTGGACAAGATGAGGAGCTAGATGGCCTCGAGGCTAAGGCGCTCCAAACTGGTGCCTCAAAGTGTTACGTAGACAACCTACGTGAAGACTTTGCTCGTGACTATATCTTCCCGATGTTCCAAGCAAATGCGCTCTATGAAGGACGCTACCTCCTCGGCACCTCGATCGCTCGCCCATGTATCTCTAAGGGGATGATGGATGTAGCAATCAAGGAAGGAGCAGACGCCATCGCACACGGTGCAACAGGTAAAGGGAATGACCAAGTGCGCTTCGAGCTCTCAGCCGCTGCACTCTCTCCAGACGTCAAGTGCATCGCCCCATGGCGTGATGAGGAGTTCCGTAATGCCTTCCCTGGACGTAAGGAAATGATCGAGTACGCAGAAGCAAACAATATCCCGATCAAGGCGAGCATGAAGAAGCCATACTCGACAGACCGTAACCTCCTTCACATCTCCTTCGAGGCTGGTGCGCTAGAGGATCCATGGTATGACGCGACTGGAGAAGCAGACAAGGACATGTATGTCCTCTCTACCTCACCTGAAGACGCTCCAGACAAGCCAGAACTTATCCAACTCCTCTTCGAAAAAGGTAACTGTATCGGACTCAAGGTAGATGGCATCGAAGAATACATCGCACTCTATGATGATGTCACGGCAGTAGGTGAGAGTGACGGATACACTCTCCTCACGCCATACGGCATCATGCGTGTGCTCAATGCCCTCGGTGGCAAGCATGGCATCGGCCGTATCGACCTCGTAGAGAACCGCTTCGTAGGCATGAAGTCACGTGGTATCTATGAGACCCCAGGTGGCACGATCCTCCTAGAAGCACACCGTGACCTCGAGACACTCGTCGTCGACCGTGAGGCGATGGCGATCCGTGACTCGATCATGCCTAAGTATGCGCAACTCATCTACAATGGATTCTGGTTCGCTCCTGAGCGTGAGGCTCTCCAAGCCCTCATCACAGAGACACAGAAAACCGTTTCTGGTGAAGTTCGCCTCAAGCTCTACAAAGGTAATGTCATGCAGGCAGGACGTCGTTCCCCACACAGCCTCTACAGTGAGGAGATCGCCACTATGGAAGGCGGTGGAACGTATAACCAAGATGATGCTACTGGCTTCATCGCACTCAATGCTCTCCGTCTCAAGGCGAATGCAGCACAGCAGAAGTAAGTTCTACTCTTAAGCAATCGAGAAAGCCTTTTTGCGAAATTGACGCAAAAAGGCTTTTCTGTTTTTATAAAACTCACCAGAGTAATGCTCCATGTCTCAGTCGACGTATCACAGTCTCCGCCTCCAAGTACTCAACCTAGCGAATGATCTTCATGACTTCGCTCAGGAGGTAGATTGTCGCATCCCAGACTTGGGCGATGTCAAGGAGCGTTGCGCCGCTCCTGCTATGGTGGGTGTGATCGGGACTCCTGACTGTGGCATGCGCAAGCTCGTCGAGCGACTCGCTGAGATGTCCGAGGAGGAGACCCTACAGCTACGCCCGACACTAGACTATAATTACACCATTCATCCTCAGGCTCGCCCTCCGCAGGCCATTGTTCCAGAGAATGCCTACACGCTAGAGAGCAACAGTGATTATCTGCAAAAGCTGGCCTTCGTCGAGATCAGGAGACAGTTCGACACAACGATCCTCCCAACGGACCCAGTCGCCAAGACCTGCGACGGCCTCATCTTCGTCATCGACGCGCGAGACCCATGGTCAGGGACACTGTGGAAGCACTTTTCTAACTACGTGACATCTCACGAGAATCGTATCGTCGTCTGCCTCAGTCGACTAGAACACCTCGATACCAGAGACTGGCCCGTGCTCAAGAAGCACCTAGAAGAGAAGATCGCCAAGACGGCTCCCCACCCGCTCAATATCATCCTCCTCACTGAGACCAAGGCGCACCAAAAGATCCGCGAGTTCCTAGAAGATCACACCATCCGCGCCTCGCGATGGGATGAGTTACGCGAGGCTGCTACTGTCTTACAAGACGCCTTCTCGCCGATCGAAACCTTCTTGGGAGACCTGCAGGACACCCTCACAGAGAGGAGCTCCGAACTCGATGACATCCATCGTGACATCACCTCACTCAAGTCACACCTCCATCTCGATCTCTCCCAACGAATCGATACGATGGCTACCCGCCTCGTCCAGAGTCGCAATAGCATCATCGATCAAATCAAGTCTAAGCTCACTCTGCAGTCCTACTTCCACTCGATCCTGGGGAAGACTCCATCCCTCGAGTCATTCCAATCCAGCCTCGAGTCAGCCCTCTCCGAGGCTCTCCTCTCCGAGCTCATGGAATACAGCACCCAGTGTAATACCGCGATTCATCGACATATCCAGTTTAGCCGGGAAAACTTTGCCGACCTTCTGAAGCTAGCACCTCAGCTGGATCACATTTCTCCTGAGCATCAGTTCACCCCGACGATATCAGCGGACCAAACACATCTAGAAGTCCATAAGCTCCTCAATAAGCTCCGGCTCAAACCCCTGTTCCAGCAGGAATTAGAGCAAATCGACCGGAATACGAACAATTGCCTCAAGCTCGCTAGTTTCATCGTCATCATTGCAGGCACCCTCGGTTGCCTGTCCATGAGTTTATACGGGGCAGGCTGCCTTGCCTTGGCAGCTCTCACCATTATCATCGGATTCCAACAACGACGTCGCAAGCTCTCGCAATTCTACCAATTCCTCGAGGAATGGTTCGTCGGAGTCGGCTCACGTATGCATGAGCCGACGGAGCTCCTCAGCGAGGAGATTTCACAGAAGGCGCTGGATAATTACGTTCAAGTTTTTGGCACCGCCTCAGACACCCTGCAGCGTCAGCAAACCAACCTCCCTACCCTCTTCAACCAAGCACGCTCTCTCGCGATCAAGAATCGAGAACTCTCTATCGATCTCGCAGACTAGCCCCATGCTTTTACTGCTAGGTACATATGCACCTATTCCTGTCCGTATGACTCTATCGCCCTCACGATTGCAAAATTGATTGCATTAAATAAAAACTCATGTACTTGGAACAAGCATGAAGATCATCGGCGCAGAAGGGTTATCCCAAGAGCAGTTAGCTGTCAAACTAACGGAAGGGTATCGATTAGTCAGCTACAGGTATTGTATCTCCATCATCATTCTTACCTTCAGAAGGTCGAGTAACCTCTATCTGCTCGCACCAGGGCAAAGTGGTAAGGCGTTCCCATTCGCCATGCTCAGCTTCTTCTTAGGCTGGTGGGGCATCCCTTGGGGACCTATTTATACGATCTCATCCATTGTCAATGCGATGCGCGGAGGAACGGATCACACCCATGACTACCTCCAAGGAATAGCAGCAGAACTGAATATCACGATCCCAACAGCAGTAACTAAAGAGTTACAAACTCAGGAGGTGGAACAAAAGACGCCCGGATTAGCGAT